>NZ_JAKUEU010000012.1:0-90772 GCF_022663075.1 Bacillus cereus group sp. BfR-BA-01441 | reverse complement strand
TTCATGTAACGGGAAGAGTTGATTTTGGCTCCGGTAAGTTTACGTTTCATCTACATATAACTGGAAGCATGGTTTTACCATGTTCTCGCTCTTTAGTAGATGTGACATTACCATTTGACATTAAAACAACTGAGGTGTTCCAAACTTCACAAGAAGAATTTGAAACTGAAGCTGAAATTCATTCTTTAGAAGGAGAAGTACTTGACTTACTGCCCGTAATCAAGGAAAATATACTTTTGGAGATTCCAATGCAAATTTTCAGTGATGATGTTTCTGGTGGAGCACCGACGCAAGGTCAAGACTGGCAAGTGATTTCGGAAGAAGACAAAGAAAAGACTGTTGATCCAAGATTGGCAGGACTTGCAAAGTTTTTTGACAAATAATCGGAAGACTGGTTCAGGCCTTCATATGAAAATAACTATTTCTTTTAAGGAGGTGGGAAGAATGGCTGTACCTTTTAGAAGAACTTCTAAAACAGTAAAAAGAAAGCGTCGTACGCATTTCAAATTATCAGTACCTGGTATGGTAGAGTGCCCAAGCTGTGGTGAAGCGAAATTAGCTCACCGTGTATGTAAAGCATGCGGTACTTACAAAGGTAAAGAAGTAATCAGCAAGTAATTGCGGGAAAATAAACGCAGAAGATATCTTCTGCGTTTATTTTTTTTGTCTTAATCTTTAGTTGTTGTATTCTATCTTTTCTAGTAACTGCATATGCTTAATAAAAAATGCATAGGGAGGACTAGAGAGATGGCGACAACAAGACAAGATGCTTGGACTGATGATGAAGATTTGCTTCTGGCAGAAGTAGTACTCCGGCATATTCGAGAAGGTGGAACACAACTTTCTGCCTTTAAGGAAGTGGGGAAAAATTTATCTCGTACACCAGCAGCATGTGGGTTTAGATGGAATTCTTACGTAAGAAAGCAATATAAAGAACGTATTGAGGAAGCAAAGCAACTTCGTAAAGTAGAACATTATGAAGTGAAAGAGACAAAGGTGTTAGAACCTACGTCAATTACGTTGAATGATGTTATTGATTTCTTGCAAAATTATAAAGATGAAAACTCTTTAACGGTGTTGCAACAACAAGTTGAATCATTACAAACAGAAAGAGAGCGTCTTCTGGAGCGATTATCAGTATATGAAGAAGAGTATAGAACATTACTTGATTATATCGATCAAAAAAGAAGTGTAATGGTAGCGGAAAGAAACAATGCTCGCTCGAATGAGAAGTTAGAGAAGCTTAAGAAATAAAAAAACAGCTGTTATACAGCTGTTTTTTTATTTCTTAAGCCGATTCTTCGTTTGTAACCGCATTCAAATTTGTTTCTGGATGCCAAATATAAAAATCACCATCAGTTACTGATACGGGGTTGAAATTTAATTTATCCCAAAAACCAGCTGAATGAATACGTGCTATTGTTTTAATAGGAAATTGCATTTGTTTCGCATGATTTACAAGCATTTGCCCGAATCCTTGTTTTTGAAAAGTTGGTAATACTTCAAGTTTATAAAGTTCTAGGTAAGGACCTGTAATTTCGAATGGTTCTCCGCCGTTTCTTTTCATATATAGACTCATACGTGCGATTAGTGATCCACCGTAATAAATGCCATAAAATGGAGATTCACTGTCGTTTTCAATAATGTTTGCTTGCAATTCTTCCAGCATAGATAGTTCCTGGGCTCCGCACCCTTTAAATTTTTTGAATTCATCTAACGTTTTATAATTGATGAGCAAGCGCTCAACTTTTGGGAATCCCATTACATCACATCCTTTTGTTATCTTGTTGAATGCAGAAAAGTAAAAATATTTACAATAATAGTATAACTCATTTTTTTATTTTTATGAAGAAGATAGTATATTTCTTTTATTATTTTTTTGAGGATTTGCTAAACTAAGAGTATAAGTGTATTAATAGGCAGTATTATACATAGCGAAAAAAGAGAGTGTATTTGTTTGGCAGAGGACAACGAAATTATAGGGCGTGCTCATGTACTTTAAAAAGATATAAAAAGGAGGGGAGGCAAGGGCGCTTAATGTGAATCCCTTGTGTGAAAATGAAAATTGGAATTGTCGGACCAGGTGCTATTGGTCTATTGTATACATTTTATTTACAAAAAAGTAACCAAGATGTTACGTTGTTTACAAGAACGGCTAAGCAGGCTGAAGAGTTGAATGAAACAGGTGTAACTTGTATTAGAGATGGAAGATGTGAAACAGTATATCCATCTGTTTTACCGATAGAAAGTATGGTAGCACAAAATTTAGATTATATATTTATTTCTGTGAAGCAATATCATATAGATGACGTACTACCGTTTGTGGAAGGGGCATCATCATTAATCTTTTTGCAAAACGGAATGTCGCATCTTCAAAAGATGCTGAAAATAGGGAGTGAAAATATAGCTGTTGGTATTGTAGAACATGGTGCGAAAAAAGAGGGAGGGCATATCGTTCATCATACTGGGATAGGGGTAACAAAATTTGGAGTGGTTTGTGGTCAATCTATACATTTCAAGAAAATATTCCGTTATTTTCCTGTTACTTATTTTCCAGTTCAAATAGAAACGGATTGGGAAGAGATTATGCACAAAAAATTAGTAGTAAATGTATGTATCAATCCATTGACAGCACTATTGGGAGTTAAGAATGGTGAATTAATCACGAATCGTTTTTTTTATCAAATGATGGAGCAAGTGTTTCAGGAGGTCGCATTTCTTATTAGAGGAGAAAAAGAAATGGTATGGCAAATGGTACGAAATGTGTGTGAAGGAACGTCTCGTAATACATCCTCTATGTTAGCGGATGTAAGAGCGAATAGACAGACGGAAATTAATGCGATTGTTGGATATGTATTAGAAGAAGCTAAGAAACAGCAACTACCAGTTCCGACACTTCAATTTTTGTTCGATGCAATAAAAGGGTTAGAAACAAGAGTATAAGTGTTATTCTTTGCTTTTACGTGAAACATTGACTACAATGTGGATTGGTGAGAGAACTGGATACGAAAGGAAGAATTATATGGAGATAAAAGAAATCTCTGTTCCGCAACAAGGTGTTGTAGCGGACTATATGAACGGTAAAAAAGAGATACAGTCATGTTTTGATTATATGTTAACAGAAGATGCTTTTAAACAACGTTTACATGATTTGCGTGAAAGGGAGTTTTTCCGCCAAGATTTAGTAGCGCATTTATTAGAATATAATACAAAATTACAAGCGGGAGAATCTACACTTCAAAATGTAAAAGCGCTTGGAGATGAAAATACATATGTTGTTATAGCTGGACAACAAGCAGGGTTATTAACTGGACCGCTTTATACAATTCATAAAGTTATTTCAATTTTACAGCTTGCAAAGGAAAAGGAAGAAAGTTTAGGAGTTAAAGTTGTCCCTGTCTTCTGGATTGCGGGTGAAGATCATGATATGGATGAGATTAACCATACTTTTGTAGCGAAAAATAAAAAGATGAAAAAAACTATTTTTTATGACCGTAATCCGAAAAAGGCGAGTGCTTCTGAGTCTGAACTTTCTGTTGAAGATTGTAGAAATTGGATTGAAGAGATTTTTAAAACATACCCAGAAACAAATTTTACAAAGGATGTATTAAAATTTGTTGATGATGCTTTGAAAAAATCGAATACGTATGTAGATTTCTTTGCTCATCTTATTACGAAAATCTTTGCTAATTCTGGTTTAATCCTTGTTGATTCACATCATCCTGAATTAAGAAAGTTAGAAATTCCATTTTTTAAGCGAATTATAAGTAAGTATAAAGAGGTACAAGAGGGGCTTCGTAATCAGCAAGAAGTAATTAAAGAACTAGGATACAAACCGATTATTGAAACGAAGTCTCATGCAGTGCATATATTCATGGAAATAGATAATGAACGAGTATTACTTGAAGATCAACAAGGTAAGTTTGTTGGAAAGGATGGGGCGCATTCCTTTTCATACGAAGAGTTGATTGAAGAGATGGAGAGAAATCCGGCACGTTTTAGTAATAATGTTGTAACACGTCCTCTTATGCAAGAGTATGTATTTCCTACGCTCGCATTTATTGGAGGTCCAGGAGAATTAGCTTATTGGAGTGAATTACAACAAGTATTCCATACTGTCGGTTTTCAAATGCCACCTGTCGTTCCTCGTCTTACAATTACTTATGTGGAGAGAGATATAGCGACGGATTTATTTGATTTGCAATTGAGAGAAAGTGATCCGTTTTTAAATGATGTCGATAAATTGCGTGAAAACTGGTTGTCTAATCAAATAGAGGAACCGATTGATGATCATTTTGAAAAGGCGAAAAAAGAAATTGCCGATATTCATACATCTTTACAGCAATTTGTAAAGAAAATAGAGCCAGGGTTAGGTGCGTTTGCAGGGAAAAACGAATTGAAAATTAATGAACAAATTGAACTGCTGGAAAGAATGTTGAAAAGAAATGTTGAGAAAAAGTATGAGGTTCAGCTAAATAAATTCCGCCGTATACAATTCGCACTTCGTCCATTAGGTGCACCGCAAGAACGTGTGTGGAATGTATGTTATTATTTAAATCAGTTTGGTTTGGATTTCGTTGATCGTGTAATGGAAAACCCTTTTTCTTGGGACGGAAAACATCATGTTATAAAACTATAAAATCTTGCTCTTTGGAGCAGGATTTTATTTTTATTCCGTTGAATTTACTGTGAAGTGATTTTTTTCTGAATTATCAATCAAAAAGTGTTAAATATGGCAATTGTGTTGGATACTTAAATATATGACAAAATAGCACAAAATGTAAACGTATTATTCGCTTTTTCGACAGTTTTTTATTTAAATTCCCGCAAAAGATGATAAAATTTAGTATATAATAAAAGAAAATAGCGATTTGTATAGTATGTTGCCTTTGTTGGTAAGTTAAATGAGTCGTTCTTTCGTATTATTTCATTCTCTAAGCGTGAAATATGTGTTTAGAGGAAGGGATACATTCAACATAATTAATTGGAAAAAGAGTAGGTGCAACAATGTTTAAACACGTAACAGTGCTTTTAAAGGAAACAGTAGACGGCTTAGATATAAAGCCAGATGGTACATATGTAGATTGTACACTGGGGGGAGGAGGACATAGTTCTTATTTATTATCCCAATTAACTGAAGGTGGAAAATTAATAGCGTTTGATCAAGATGAGATAGCGATTCAAAACGCGAAAGAAAAGTTCTCTTCATACGGTGAACAGTTTATAACAGTAAAGAGTAACTTCCGTTATTTAGCTGAAAAACTGCAGGAAATAGGTATAACAGAAGTAGACGGTATTTTATTTGATTTAGGTGTTTCATCCCCACAATTAGATACACCAGAACGAGGCTTTAGTTATCATCATGATGCACCGCTAGATATGCGGATGGATCAAGATGCCCCATTAACAGCGTACGATGTTGTAAATAGCTGGTCATATGAACAACTTGTAAGGATTTTCTTCCAATACGGTGAAGAGAAATTTTCAAAACAAATTGCAAGAAAAATTGAAGCTTATCGTGAGAATAAAGCTATTGAAACGACAGGAGAATTAGTAGAGCTAATTAAAGAAGGTATTCCGGCTCCTGCTCGTAGAACGGGTGGGCATCCTGCTAAGCGAGTGTTTCAGGCAATTCGTATAGCTGTAAATGATGAATTAAAAGTATTTGAAGAAGCATTGGAATCTGCTATTGAGATGGTTAAGCCAGGTGGAAGGGTTAGTGTTATAACATTCCATTCATTAGAAGATCGTATTTGTAAAACAACGTTTAAGCGAAATAGTACAACGCCACAATTGCCGCCAGGATTACCGATTATTCCTGATGAATTTAAGCCGAAATTAAAGCTTATTACAAGAAAACCGATTTTACCTTCTGATATAGAGCTAGAAGAAAATAATCGTGCGCGTTCTGCGAAGTTGAGAATCGCTGAAAAACGATAAAAGGGAGAGAGAGGTATGACTAATTTAGCTGTAAAGTACAAACAACAAGCGCAAGAAGAGGTGCAAATTCAAACGCCCCCACAGCAGATGGCTAAGCCGAAGGTTAAAGCGAAAATTACAAGAATCGAAAAACTGTTGTATGTAGCGTTTATTGGCTTTTTATTGTATGCCTGTGTCGCGTTTATTGGAAATAAAGCAGGCCTTTATCAAGTTAATGTAGAAGCAGCGACGATAGAAGAAAAAATTGTACAGCAGCAAAAAGAAAATCAAGAATTACAAGCTGAAGTAGAGAAGTTAAGTCGCTATGAACGAATCGCTGAAGTTGCAAAAAAACATGGGCTAGAAATTAATGCGAATAATGTGAAAGGCCTCAAATAAGGCAATAGGTGTGAAGGAACGATGAAGAAGAATATGACTAAATTTCATACCAATAAGGGAGCAGGTTATTTTATGATATTTTTCCTCCTGCTCTTTTTGCTGTTATTAGCCCGATTTTTTTACATACAATCAACAGGAACAGTTCATAATCAGGATTTAGATGCACTTGCTAAACAAAAGCATAGTAAAAAAGGAGTTCTTGAAGCGAACCGAGGAACCATTTATGATCAAAACGGTCATGTGTTAGCGCAAGACGCAAACTCTTACAAAATGGTAGCTGCACTAAAAGGTGCTAACTCAGTTGAGAATAAAGAAGATACTGCAAAGAAAATTGCAGGAGTACTTGGAAAAGGCGAAGAGGATATTTTAGCTTCTTTAAACAAGGAAGGTAGAAGTCAAGTCGAATTTGGAACGTTAGGCAAGGATTTGACGAAAGAAAAGAAGGAACAAATAGAAGCGTTGAAGTTGCCGGGAATATCTTTTATTACAGAAAATGCAAGGGTGTATCCAAACGGTGATTTTGCATCTTACGTTATAGGTCATGCAAAACCAAATGAGAATGGAACCTCGGTAGGTCAATTTGGCATAGAGAAAAGCTTGGATAAATACTTAAGTGCTTCGAACGGAGAAGTAGCATATACAGGTGATCGTAAAGGTGTGTCCCTTGATGGGGGAAAAGTTAATGTAAAGGCACCTAAAAATGGAGATAACGCTTATTTAACAATTGATCAACGTGTCCAAAGTTATTTAGAAGACGCGATGAAAGCAGCAAGTAAGCAATATGAGCCAGAAAGTTTAATAGGGATTGTTGCAGATCCGAAAACTGGGAAAATATTAGCGATGTCTACTAAACCTAGTTATGACCCTAATGATCGCCAAATTAAATATTTCTTCAATGACGCGATTGCCAATGCATTTGAACCTGGATCAACAATGAAAATTTTTACGTTAGCGGCAGCTATTAATGAAGGTGTGTACAAAGGACAAGATTATTATCAATCCGGGACATATCAAGTCGGAAATAGGAAAATAAAAGATCATAATGGCGGTGCTGGTTGGGGCTCTATCACGTTTGATGAAGGGGTAGAGCGTTCTTCAAACGTAGCGTTTGCAATTTTAGGAGATCAAAAACTTGGTCCAGAACGTTTCCGAAAATATATTCATAGTTTTGGATTAGATGAAAAAACGAACATTGATTTATCAGGTGAAGGATCGAATACAATTTTATTTGATCAGCAAATACAACAAGTGACAACAGCTTTTGGACAAGGTTCCACTGTAACACCAATTCAGCTTGTACAAGCTGCAACGGCCATTGCAAATGATGGGAAAATGATGAAACCTTATGCAATTGATAAAATTGTAGATCCGATAACAGACAAAGTAAAATTAGAACATAAGCCAGAAGAAGTAGGAAAACCTGTTACAAAGGAAACAGCAGCGCAAGTAAGACAGTTATTAGAACGTGTTGTTACATCTCCGAAAGGTACAGGGACAGCTTATAAAATTGATGGATATTCAGTTGGTGGTAAAACAGGTACAGCGCAAATTCCGGATGGAAAAGGCGGCTATATGACAGGAAGGCAGAATTATATATTCTCATTCTTAGGTATGGCACCAATGGACGATCCACAACTTGTCGTGTATGTAGCTGTTAAACAGCCGAAATTAAAAGATGATGAGAACGGCGCACAACCTTTAGCTGATATTTTTAAATATGTAACAAAAAATAGTTTAGAGTATTTAAAGATTAAGCCAAATGAAGTGAAAGATCCGAAAAAACATCTGAAAGAACAACAAACTACTGTTCCAGATGTAACTGGTAAAACGATGGCTGAAGCGGGGAAAGCGATTGATAAAGCAAAACTTCGTCCAATCGTACTAGGTGAAGGGAAAGTACAGCAACAAGTACCAAAAGCGACTGAACAAACATTAAAAGGCGACCGAGTCTTCTTGGTAGGAGATAAGCCTACAATGCCAAATATACAAGGATGGGCACTGCGTGATGTTATGAATTTAGCGAAGACATTACAGCTTAACTTGAAACCTTCTGGTACAGGATACGTAACAGAACAAAGTGTGGCGGAAGGAACATTATTACAACCTGGTACAGAATTAGGTGTCACACTCGTACCGCCACTCGAACCACAGCAAGAAGCAGAAAAGCCGTAATGGTAAAAGAGAATAAGTTCTAATTAAATAAGTACAAGCATATATTGGAACAAGCTAGGCGTAAGGGAGGCTTGTTCCGATATGCGTGTATCAAATGTAACAGTTAGAAAACGACTTATTTTTATACTTATATCAGGTATACTTATTTTCACTATTATCGATATTCGTCTTGGATATGTGCAATTTTTTCTTGGGAATATGTTAACGGATCGTGCGAAAGATTCATGGAGTCGTAATATTACTTTTGAACCCGAACGTGGGAAAATTTTAGACCGAAATGGTGTGGAACTTGCCACGAATAAAAGTGCTCCAACTGTCTTTGTTGTACCGAGGCAAATTGAAAAACCAGCAGAGACTGCAGAGAAGTTAGCTGCAGTATTAGGTGTGGAAAAAGATGAGATTTATAAAAGGATTACAAAAAAAGAATCGATTGTAAGGTTAGATAAAGGCGGAAGGAAAATATCACATGACAAAGCGAAAGAAGTACGAGGATTAAGTTTGAAGGGCGTGTATATCGCAGAGGATTCTATCCGGTACTATCCATTTGGAAACTTTTTATCACATGTATTAGGTTTTGCAGGTAGCGATAACCAAGGTCTTATGGGACTAGAAAAATATTATGATAAAGAGCTAAATGGGGACAAAGGTCATGTGCGTTTTTTTGCAGATGCGAAAGGACAAAGGATGCCTAATGTTGGTGATGATTTCAAAAAGCCAGAAGCTGGTTTAAATTTAGGATTAACAATCGATGCGCGTATTACAAGGATTATGGAAAGAGAAATGAATATTGCGGAGTCAACTTATAATCCTGACGGTATGATTGCGATTGCAATGAATCCTAAAAATGGTGAAATTTTAGGTATGTCTAGTCGACCGAGTTTTGACCCAGCGGATTTTCAAAGTGTCTCTCCAGAAGTGTATAACAGAAATCTACCTGTATGGAGTACGTATGAGCCGGGTTCAACATTTAAGATCATTACATTAGCTGCAGCATTGAATGAAAATTTAGTAGACTTAGAGAAGGATACGTTTTATGATGATGGAGCAGCTGAAGTAGGTGGAGCTAGATTGAAATGCTGGAAAGCAGGAGGTCATGGCAGTCAAACGTTTTTAGAAGTCGTTCAAAACTCATGTAACCCGGGATTTATTGAACTTGGTGATCGCCTTGGTAAAGACCGATTATTTAAATACATTCGTAATTTTGGTTTTGGGCAGAAGACTGGAATTGACTTGCAAGGTGAAGGCAGTGGGATTTTATTTAATTTAGATAAAGTTGGTCCAGTAGAGCAAGCAACAACTTCATTCGGCCAAGGGGTTTCTGTTACACCGATTCAACAAGTAGCAGCTGTAGCGGCGGCTGTAAATGGTGGAACATTGTATCAGCCGTATATAGCTAAGGAGTTTATTGATCCGAAAAATAATCAAGTTGTTAGTAAAAAGACACCTGTTGAGAAAAGAAAAGTTATTTCCAAGGAAACTTCAGAAAAAGTTCGTTATGCATTAGAGAATGTTGTAGCGAAAGGTTCTGGTAAAGGTGCTTATATTGATGGATATCGTGTAGGTGGAAAAACGGGTACTGCTCAAAAGGTGAAAGATGGTAAATATTTAGAGAATAATTATATAGTATCTTTTATCGGATTTGCTCCAGCGGATGATCCAGAGATTGTTGTGTATGTTGCTGTTGATAATCCAAAAGGGGTTACACAGTTTGGTGGAGTGGTAGCAGCTCCGATTGTCGGGAATATCCTTCGAGATGCGCTTCCTGTTATGGGAGTGAAACCGAGAAAAGAACAAGTTGAGAAAGAATATAAATGGGGCGATACACCAACTGTGGAAGTTCCGAATTTAATTGGAATGAAAAAGAAAGACTTACAAACACAACTCGTCGATTTGAAGCTTGATATAAGTGGAGATGGAGAGAAAGTAATTAAACAATCACCAGAAGCGGGAGCTAAAGTAAAAGAAGGCTCAAAAATTAGAATTTACTTCGGGAATTAAAGGTAACATAGTACGTTTTATGGTACAATTGGTGGAAGTGAGTTCTTTATAGAACAGTTACTTAATTTGAGACAGTAAGTGTCTCATTCATAAATAGGTCAGTAGCACTTACCTCCTTATATAGGAGGTAATGTGTTGCTTACTGAAAAAAAGATAAATAAACAATGTAGAGAGGGTTTAGTGAAATGAAGTTGCATACACTTGTATCATGTTTGCATGATTTTCCAGTTGTTCCAAAAGAAAATCCAGAAATCACATCTATAGAAGCTGATTCACGTAAAGTGAAAGAGGGAAGCTTATTTGTATGTATGAAAGGATATACGGTTGATAGCCATGATTTTGCTAAGCAAGCAGCGGCACAAGGAGCGGCTGCTATTGTTGCGGAAAGACCAATTGATGTTGACGTTCCAGTTGTACTTGTGAAAAATACTTTTCGTTCGTTAGCGGTTTTAGCTGATTATTTTTATGGTCAACCGACACACAAGTTACATTTAATCGGAATTACAGGTACAAATGGAAAGACAACAACATCGCATATTATGGATGAGATTATGCGAGCACATGGTCATAAAACAGGGCTAATTGGAACGATTAATATGAAAATCGGTGATGAAACATTTGAGGTGAAAAATACAACACCAGATGCACTAACACTTCAACAGACGTTTTCAAAAATGGTTGAACAAGGTGTGGACAGCACGGTAATGGAAGTTTCGTCACATGCGTTAAATCTTGGTCGTGTACACGGATGTGATTACGATGTAGCGGTGTTTACGAATTTAACACAAGATCATTTAGACTATCATAAAACGATGGAAGAATATAAACATGCAAAAGGGTTACTATTTGCACAGCTTGGCAATAGTTATAATCATAATCGTGAAAAGTACGCTGTGCTGAATAGCGATGATAATGTAACAGAAGAGTATATGAGAAGTACTGCAGCAACAGTTGTAACATATGGTATTGATACAACAAGTGACATTATGGCAAAAAATATCGTTATGACGAGTGGCGGGACTACATTTACGCTTGTCACACCATATGAAAGTGTAAATGTTACGATGAAATTAATAGGTAAATTTAATGTATATAACGTACTTGCAGCAACAGCAGCAGGACTTGTTTCGGGTGTGAAATTAGAAACAATCATTGCTGTTATAAAGGATTTAGCTGGGGTTCCAGGACGTTTTGAAGTTGTTGATGGAGGACAAAATTATACAGTTATTGTTGATTACGCACATACGCCAGATAGTTTAGAAAATGTATTAAAAACTGCAAAACAATTTGCAAAAGGTGATGTGTATTGTATCGTTGGTTGTGGTGGCGATAGGGACCGAACGAAGAGACCGATAATGGCAAGTGTTGCAACAAAATATGCAACTCATGCAATTTATACATCAGATAATCCAAGAAGTGAAGATCCAGCGGCTATTTTAGATGATATGGTACATGGTGCAAGCGGGAAAAATTATGAAATGATCATTGATAGAAAAGAAGCAATACACCATGCAATCGCTAAAGCGAAAGCAGATGATATCATTATTATTGCTGGTAAGGGGCATGAAACGTATCAAATTATTGGTAAAGAAGTTCATCATTTTGATGATCGTGAAGTTGCTAAAGAAGCAATTACAGGGCGTTTAAACAACGAAGAGTAACAACGTGAGAGGAGGACTACATGTGCTTGAGCAAGGTTTATTAGTAACGGCTGGGGTAGCATTCTTAATTTCTGTTGCCCTTTCGCCATTGTTTATTCCATTTTTAAGAAAATTAAAGTTCGGACAGAGTATTCGTGATGAGGGACCGAAGTCACATCAAAAAAAATCAGGGACACCGACAATGGGTGGTATCGTCATATACGTATCTATGATGGTAACTTCACTTATTATGGCGATTAAGTTTAATTATTTAGGTGCAGAGGTTTCGTTATTACTATTAGTGACGTTTGGTTACGGATTGATTGGATTTTTAGATGACTACATAAAGGTAGTTAAGAAGAGAAATCTTGGTTTAACATCAAAGCAAAAATTAGTAGGTCAGCTTGTTATTGCTATTGCATTCTTTTTAATTGGAAAAGGGCAAGCGTTCCACACATACATCATGATTCCGGGAACGGATGTTAAGTTTGAATTAGGTTGGGCGTATTTCGTACTTGTACTATTTATGCTTATTGGTGGATCAAATGCAGTTAACTTAACTGACGGTTTAGATGGTTTATTATCAGGAACAGCTGCTATTGCATTTGGAGCATTTAGTATTATTGCTGTGGCACAAGAGCAATTTGGAGTAGCGATATTCTGTATGGCAGTTGTAGGAGCTGTACTTGGATTTTTAGTATTCAATGCGAATCCAGCAAAAGTGTTTATGGGAGATACAGGTTCATTAGCTTTAGGTGGAGCCATTGCAGCTGTAGCGATTTTATTAAAACAAGAATTGCTACTTGTAATTATTGGCGGAGTATTCGTAATGGAAACTTTATCGGTTATCATTCAGGTCATTTCATTTAAAACAACAGGAAAACGTGTCTTTAAAATGAGTCCATTACACCATCACTATGAATTATGTGGTTGGTCAGAGTGGCGTGTTGTTGTGACGTTTTGGTCTGCAGGATTTTTATTAGCTGTGTTAGGAATTTATATCGGGGTGTGGATGTAATTGAAAACTGTAACTGAATTTCAAAATAAGAATATTCTTGTATTGGGCATTGCAAAAAGTGGTTATGCAGCAGCTACATTGTTACAAAAGTTAGGGGCAAATGTTATTGTAAATGACGGAAAGCCTTTAGCAGAGAATGTACTTGCTGCAGAATTACAAGCAAAAGGAATGGACGTTGTATGCGGTGGTCATCCTTTAGAATTATTAGAGAGAAATATTTCTCTTGTAGTAAAAAATCCAGGAATCCCGTATTCTAATCCAATATTAGTTGCTGCGAAAGAAAAGCAAATTCCGATTGTTACGGAAGTTGAATTAGCATATCGTATTTCAGAAGCACCATTTGTTGGGATTACGGGGTCTAACGGTAAAACGACGACGACAATGCTGACATTTGAAATGCTAAAAGAAGGACAAAAGCATCCTGTAATTGCAGGGAACATTGGAACTGTAGCGTGTGAAGTAGCACAGGATGCAAAAGAAAATGAAGTTGTAGTTACAGAACTTTCATCGTTTCAATTGATGGGAGTAGAATTGTTCCAACCTAAAATTGCTGCGTTTTTAAATTTATTTGAGGCCCACTTAGATTATCATGGGACGAAGAAAGAATATGGTTTAGCAAAAGCAAATATTTTTAAAAACCAAACAGAAAATGATTATAGTGTAATAAATGCGGATGATGCAGATGTGATGGCTTTGTCTGCGTATTCTAAAGGTCAAAAAATCCTGTTTTCGACAACGAAAGAAATTGAAGATGGTGCGTGTATAAAAGATAACGCTCTTTATTTCAAAGGTGAAAAAGTTATTGAAGTAAGCGATATCGTTTTACCTGGTCAACATAATCTAGAAAATATTTTAGCTGCGATGAGTATTGCGAAATTATTAGGTACTTCTAATGAAGCAATTACGGTCGTGTTAAAACGTTTTACGGGTGTAAAACATCGTTTAGAATATGTAACAACGATTAACAACCGTAAGTTTTATAATGATTCAAAAGCAACGAATATGTTAGCGACTGAGAAAGCACTATCTGCGTTTACACAACCGATTGTGTTACTAGCAGGTGGGCTTGATCGCGGAAATGAATTCGATGATTTAATTCCGTATTTCAAAAATGTAAAAGCGATTGTAACATTTGGACAAACAGCTCCTAAACTAGTAAGAGCGGCAGAAAAAGCGGGATTAGATATAATTGAAAGTGTCGATACTTTAGATGAAGCAGTGGTGAAAGCTTATGCTCATTCTAAAGATGGTGATGTCGTTCTTCTTTCTCCAGCGTGTGCAAGCTGGGATCAATTTAAAACATTTGAAGAAAGAGGAGACATTTTTATACAAGCTGTGCATAAACTTATATAAAGTAAATCAAAACATCAGTAGGCTAACACCTACTGATGTTTTGTTACATAGGGCAAAAGGTTCTGCCTAAAGAGGTGGTGTTTGTGGGTAATGAAGAAAACGCCTGATTTTATTCTCATCATCGTAACACTTTCATTGTTGACAATCGGAATGATTATGGTTTATAGTGCGAGTGCAGTTTGGGCCTCTTATAAAATGGGGGACTCATTCTTTTTTGCAAAAAGACAATTACTGTTTGCGGGTCTTGGTGTAGTAGCTATGTTTTTTATTATGAAAATTGATTATTGGGTGTGGCGTACGTATTCAAAAGTGATTTTGCTAGTTTGCTTCATTCTTCTTATTCTCGTTCTTATTCCTGGAGTAGGTCTTGTTCGAGGAGGAGCACGAAGTTGGATTGGAATCGGAGCATTTTCGATTCAGCCGTCAGAATTTATGAAGTTTGCGATGATTATTTTCTTGGCAAAGTTTTTAGCAGAACGGCAAAAATTGATTACATCTTTTAAACGTGGTTTATTACCGGCTCTTAGTTTTGTGTTTCTTGCTTTTGGGATGATTATGTTACAGCCAGACCTTGGGACAGGAACGGTAATGGTTGGGACATGTATCATTATGATATTCATTTCGGGAGCGAGAGTTTTTCACTTTGCAATGTTTGGTTTGATTGGTGTAGCAGGATTTGTAGGGTTAATTGCATCAGCACCGTATCGAATGAAACGCATTACATCATATTTAGATCCGTGGTCAGATCCGCTCGGGAGTGGATTTCAAATTATCCAATCATTACTTGCAATTGGACCTGGTGGATTATTTGGGCTTGGACTTGGACAAAGTAGACAAAAATTTCTTTATTTACCTGAACCACAAACTGACTTTATATTTGCGATCTTATCCGAGGAATTAGGTTTTATTGGTGGTTCATTTGTGTTATTATTATTTAGTCTATTATTATGGCGCGGGATTCGTATCGCATTAGGAGCGCCAGATTTATATGGTACGTTTTTAGCAGTAGGTATTGTGGCGATGATTGCGATTCAAGTAATGATTAATGTTGGTGTTGTAACAGGACTAATGCCTGTTACGGGTATTACCTTGCCGTTTTTAAGTTATGGTGGATCAAGTTTGACATTAATGTTAATGGCAGTAGGTGTATTATTAAATATAAGTCGCCATTCTCGCTACTAAACCCTGTTTATAAGACAGGGTTTTTCGTATGTGTGTAAAAATGCAATATGTATATAGAAATAAATATAATGGAAATAAGAAAAGAGAAGCGGAGGAGTTAGTAGTGCGTGTATTAGTGAGTGGTGGGGGTACTGGTGGTCATATTTATCCAGCTCTTGCTTTAATTAGAGAAATAAAAAAGTTAAATCCAGAAGCAAGATTTTTATATATTGGTACGGAAAATGGACTAGAGAGTACAATCGTTCCAAAAGCAGGTATACCATTTCAATCTATTGTTATAAGTGGATTTAAACGAAAAATATCATTAGATAATGTGAAAACAGTAATGCGTTTTCTAAAAGGTGTACAGGATAGTAAACGATATATTCGTCGTTTTAATCCGGATATCGTAATTGGAACGGGTGGATATGTATGTGGACCAGTTGTATACGCTGCAGCCAAATTAGGTATTCCAACTATTGTACATGAACAAAATAGTGTACCAGGTGTAACGAACAAGTTTTTAAGCCGTTATGTTGATAAAGTTGCTGTTTGTTTTGAAGCAGCTATAGAGCATTTTCCGGAGTCAAAAGTGGTAATGACAGGTAATCCACGAGCATCAGAGGTAATGGAACAAAATGGAATGAAGGGGAAACGTTCAGTTGGGCTTTCTCTTCCTAAAAAGTCTGTACTTATATTTGGTGGAAGTCGTGGGGCTAGACCGATTAACGATGCCTTCGTTGAAGCAATTGAACAGTTTGGGAACAAAAGCTACGAAATACTATATGTAACAGGTGAAGTACATTATGACAAAGTGATGGAAGCCGTGAAGCAAAAAGGGAACCCAAGCAATGTTATTATTAAGCCGTTCATTCATAATATGCCAGAGGTACTAACTGGTGTAGACCTTGTTGTTTCAAGGGCTGGGGCAACAACACTTGCAGAATTAACAGCGTTAGGAAAACCAAGTGTGTTAATACCGAGTCCGTATGTAACAAATAATCATCAGGAAAAGAATGCACGTTCAGTTGTTGATAAAGGAGCGGCAAAAATGTTACTTGAAAAAGATTTAACAGCTGAAACGCTTATTCGTGATATTGATGAGATTTTATTAGATGCACAAACATTACAAAATATGAAGCTAGCTGCTAAGCAACTAGGTATTCCAGATGCAGCAAATAAGCTGTATGAAGTAATGAATAAGCTTGTAAAAAAATAAAGTGAGGCTTTAATCAGCGGGGAGTGATTCTCTCTCGTTGATTATTACCTTTCACTAATCGGATGTTTACTGGTATCCTCATTCCGCCTAATTTCTTTGTTATCGCCTAATTTTGATTTAGGAGCTGTACTGCCCGTAAATAGAGGGATAACGTTAGGTGAACGCCCTGCATATTATTGTCATAAGGAGACTTAATATGGGGGAGATTGTCTATGGAACAATTAGTAAATGAGCTTATAGAAGCAGACGTTGGTCGTGTTTTAGTTAACGAGCCGTTAGCACGTTATACAACTATGAAAATAGGTGGACCAGCGGATATTTTAATTGTGCCAAAGCATGTAGCCGGTATTGAAAAAACATTACAGTTAGTAAAACAATACAAAACGAAGTGGATTGTAATTGGTCGCGGTTCAAACCTTCTTGTATCTGATCAAGGCATAGAAGGTGTTGTTATTCGTTTAGGAGAAGGATTAGATCACTTAGAGGTCGAAAAACATAAGGTAAGAGTTGGTAGTGGATATCCTCTTATTAAATTGTCAACTTTACTTAGTCGTCAAGGGTTAGCTGGATTGGAGTTTGCAAGCGGTATTCCAGGAAGTGTCGGTGGTGCAGTATATATGAATGCAGGTGCACATAAATCGGATATATCGAGTGTATTATCGAAGGCTCTCATTCTGTTTGAAGACGGTACAATTGACTGGTTAACGAATAAAGAACTGGAGTTTTCTTATCGGGCATCTGTATTGCAAACGAAACGTCCTGGTATTGTTTTAGAGGCGGTGTTTCAATTACAGGCGGGAAAACGTGAAGAAATTGTACGTAGCATGCAAAATAATAAAGATTACCGCCGTGAAACGCAACCATGGAATCACCCGTGTGCAGGAAGTGTATTTCGGAATCCAATCCCACATTTTGCAGGAGATTTAGTAGAAAAAGCAGGGCTTCGTGGTTATAGGATTGGTGGAGCTCAAATCTCTGAAATGCATGGCAATTTTATTGTTAATACCGGGGGAGCTTCAGCGCAAGATGTATTGTCTTTAATTGAATTAATAAAACATACAATTAAGGATAAATTTGATGTAGATATGCACACAGAAGTAGAAATCATTGGAAGATAACGGTTATTCGTTCCGCTCATTATCATTTATGTTATAATAAGAAGATAAGAACGGCATGAGGAACATGCCGTTCTTTATGTTACATAGGGGGATCGTACATGAATAATAGTAAAGTGATTAAACTACAAGATCGTGTACCAAAATTGAAAAATCAAAAGAAAAAAAACAAAAAAAATGTTAATCATCGATTGATTTTATACATATCAATTTTATTTTTATTAGTGCTCTTTTTAATTTATTTTCGGTCTCCGCTTAGTAATATAAAAAAGATTAGTGTGTTTGGAAATCACTATATGACGGATGAACAAGTAATGAAGGATTCAGGCGTGACATATGATACAAGTTATTTCCGAGTGACAGCACATAAAGCTGAAGAAAACTTAACGAAGCGAAAAGAAATTAAAGCAGTAAATGTAAAAAAACGTTTTCCAAACAATATTGATATTCATATCGAAGAATATTTAACGATTGGTTATATAAATAAAGAGGGAAAATTACAACCGTTATTAGAGAATGGAAAAACGCTTGATGTACTACCTAATGGAAAACTTCCTGTTGCAGCACCGATTTTCGAACCTTTTAAAGAAGAGAAAATGAAGGAGTTAATCGCTGAACTAGAAAAATTAACACCAGCTATTTTAAAATCTATTTCGGAGATTCGCTACTCACCAACGAATGCGAATGAAGATCATCTTACTTTATATATGAATGAAGGTTATGAAGTGAGCACTACAATTCAAAATTTCGCAAAACGTATGGAAGCCTATCCGCTTATTTTAAAAACAATTGAGCCAGGTAAGAAGGTATTAATTGACTTAGAAGTAGGTGCATATACGAAAGAATTAGGTGCGGAAGAAAAAAAAGAATAGAATGGTAGTTTTCGTTACTTATAGCAGAAAAAACGAAACGAATGTTCTATTATGTGTATACGAATTTAGAAGAATGGTTCATTTGATGAAAAATATGTAAAAATTCTTAGATTCATACTAGTATTGGTACAAGTTTCACTTTTCTATGAGTACATCTTAGTGTAGACTTATACTTGGCGGTAAACTTTACACTCGAAATAGAATTATTTCAAGATAAGCAGTTATTCATAGTTTACTGCGATATTCTTAATTGAATGCTAAATAAAAATAAGAAAAATATAGGGTTAAAAAAGGGAAACGTATAAAGACGTTGAATATTTTTCTTATAAATAGTAAAGTTGCGATTGTTGTTCCATATATTGAGTTGTATGGTATAAATAAAGAAGGAGGTGCCAAAGAATGAACAGCAATGAAATATATGTTAGTCTTGACATCGGTACATCCAATGTTAAAGTCATCATTGGTGAAATGGTTAATGACAGCTTAAACATTATTGGTGTTGGAAATGTAAAATCAAATGGTTTAAAGAAGGGATCGATAGTTGATATAGACGAGACTGTTCGATCAATTAAAAAAGCAATTGAACAAGCTGAGCGCATGGTGGGAATCCACATTGAGCAAGTTGTAGTAGGTGTCAATGCAAACCAGGTACAGCTACTTCCTTGTCACGGAGTAGTCGCTGTTTCAAATGAAGATCGTGAAATCGGGAATGAAGATGTCTTACGCGTTCTAGATGCAGCACAAGTTGTGTCAATTGCTCCAGAACGTGAGTTTATTGATGTGGTACCTCGACAGTTCATCGTAGACGGTCTTGACGAGATTAACGATCCACGCGGGATGATCGGTGTAAGATTAGAAATGGAAGGTACACTTATTACAGGCTCGAGAACTTTACTACATAACCTACTTCGTTGTGTAGAAAAAGCAGGTCTTGAAATTGTTGATATTTGTCTTCAACCTTTAGCGGCTGCAACAGTTGCAATATCTTCAGATGAAAAAAATAGAGGAGTAGCCCTTGTTGATATGGGGGGAGGATCTACAACTTTATCTATTTTTAAAGATGGAGAGTTACAAGCGACAAGCGTATTACCATTAGGTGGAGACCATATAACGAAAGATATTGCGATTGGGTTGAAAACTTCAACAGAAAATGCAGATCAAATTAAGTTGAAATATGGACATGCTTTTTATGATACAGCATCTGAAGAAGAGATGTTTACGGTTCCTATTATGGGAAGTGATCAAACAGAACAATATTCTCAGTTGGAATTATCGGATATAATAGAGGCTCGTGTAGAGGAAATTTTAATGTTTGTTCAAGATGAAGTGCGTAAGTTAGGAGTAAAGCAAGTGGCTTCTGGTTATGTACTAACTGGCGGAATTGCTTCTATGCCAGGTGTTCTTGATCTTGCATATGATATTTTACATGAAAATGTTCGTGTAGCAACTCCTGATTATATTGGTGTGCGTGAGCCCCAATATACAAGTGGAGTTGGATTAATTAAACATTCTTATCAAAAAGCTAAATTACGTGGGAAAAATGTGCAGGAAAAGCAAGAGCATTTTGAACCAGTACCAGCACCAGCACCAACGCCGGTACAACAGCAACCCACGAAACAAAAAACTCGTAATCAAAACAATAATAATCAAAATGATGACCGCATGATGTCAAAAGTAAAACGTGTATTCCGTTATTTATGGGATTAAAATTGGACACGAAAAATGAGGTTCTAGGGGGATTTCGACATGTTAGAGTTTGATACTACTCAAGATCAATTAGCGAATATAAAAGTTATCGGTGTCGGCGGTGGCGGAAACAATGCTGTAAACCGTATGATTGAACACGGTGTACAAGGTGTAGACTTTATCGCTGTGAACACTGATGCACAAGCATTAAATCTATCAAAAGCTGAAACAAAAATGCAAATTGGTGGAAAATTAACGCGTGGACTTGGTGCAGGCGCAAACCCTGAAGTAGGGAAAAAAGCTGCAGAAGAAAGTAAAGAACAGATCCAAGAAGCACTTCGTGGTGCGGATATGGTCTTCGTAACTGCCGGTATGGGCGGTGGAACTGGAACTGGTGCAGCTCCAGTTGTTGCTCAAGTTGCAAAAGAATTAGGTGCTTTAACAGTAGGTGTTGTAACACGTCCATTTACTTTTGAAGGACGTAAGCGTGCGACGCAAGCAGCATCTGGTATTGCAGCATTTAAAGAAAATGTAGATACTCTTATTGTAATTCCAAACGATCGCTTATTAGAGATTGTTGATAAAAATACGCCAATGTTAGAAGCATTCCGTGAAGCTGATAACGTATTACGTCAAGGTGTTCAAGGTATTTCGGATTTAATTGCAACGCCAGGTTTAATTAACTTAGACTTTGCAGACGTAAAGACAATTATGTCTAATAGAGGTTCTGCTTTAATGGGTATTGGTTCTGGTAATGGGGAAAATCGTGCTGCAGAAGCTGCGAAAAAAGCGATTTCTAGCCCATTACTAGAAACATCTATTGATGGAGCTCAAGGTGTTATCATGAACATTACGGGTGGCGCTAACTTAAGCTTATATGAAGTACAAGAAGCGGCAGACATCGTAGCTTCAGCTTCAGATCCAGAAGTAAATATGATCTTCGGTTCTGTTATTAACGAAGGATTAAAAGATGATATCGTTGTAACTGTAATTGCAACTGGTTTTGATGATAGCATTGCAACTCAACCACCAAAACCAATTATTCGTCCGAATGCGAACCACACGCAACAACAGCAACAACCAGTAGCTCAACCTTCAAAACAGCGTGAAGTAAAACGTGAAATGAAGCGTGAAGAGCCAGTTGTACATGAGCGTCATTCAGATTCAGATGATATCGATATTCCAGCATTTTTACGTAACCGTCGTAGACGATAAAAAAAGGAGCTTTCATGCTCCTTTTTATTTTTTATGGAAAAGACCTGCTAAGCAGGTCTTTTTTTATTTCGTATATTTCAATATATTTTGTTTGTGAAAATAAGAGTATATCATTCTATGAATTTGTAATTTTATTTTTTACCGACAGATTATGTCTAGAAATCACAAAATAACAAAAAAACACCTCCGCAAATTGACACACTTTCCTATTGGATATGCATTATACTAGTCTCAACTTGAAAAAAGAGGTGAATTGTTTGGTTGTTTACGCCGACGTTGTTTGGTTGTTAAACGCCTGCATTGATTTTCTTTTGCTTTTATTAACAGCTACCGTGTTAAAAAAGAAAATCAAAAGATGGAGGCTTGTGTTAGGGGCATTTATAGGTTCAACTATTGTTATTTTTGCCTTTACTCCTTTTGCTTCTATGATGACACATCCAATTATGAAACTACTGTACTCGTTACTTATTGTGTATACAGCATTTGGGTTTACGACATTTAGAAATTATGCACAAACTGTTTTTACTTTTTACTTTGTAACCTTTATGGTTGGCGGAGGATTAATTGGAACTCATTTCTTTTTGCAAACGAATGAAATGGTAAATGGATTGGTTCAATCTCAGTCAATTTCTTACGGTGATCCAATTAGTTGGTTATTTGTTATTTTTGGTTTTCCAGTAATTTATTATTTTTCTAAAAAGCGTATTGAAAGCGTAGAGGTCACGAAAATACACTATGATCAAATTGTGAAAGTAAAAATTCAATTAGCCGAAGAAGAACTAGAACTCGCAGGTCTTATTGACAGTGGGAACCAACTTTATGACCCATTAACAAAAACACCTGTTATGATTATGCATGTTTCATCATTAGAACATTGCTTACCATCTTGGTTAACAGAACAAATTTATTCCAAAACAGAAATTCCTCAAATACCAGAAAATGATTCTGGTTGGGCGACCAAATTACGCTTAATTCCTTTCCGTGCAGTAGGAGTAGAGAGTCAATTTTTGTGGGCAATTAAGCCTGACAGTGTGCAAGTTGACCATGAAGGTAGTTCTATTGTTGTAAACAAAGTATTAATTGGATTAAATACACAACAGCTGTCTACTAATGGGGAGTATCAATGTATTGTGCATCCAAAAATGTTGATTTCGCAAAAAATGGTGATCGCTTAATAAATGAGAGGCGGGATAATATGATGAAATTAAAATTTTATTTAGTATACCTTTGGTATAAAGTATTGCTGAAATTAGGAATTAAGACCGATGAAATTTATTATATTGGTGGAAGTGAAGCGTTGCCACCACCGTTAACAAAAGAAGAAGAGGAAGTTCTTTTGAATAAATTGCCAAAAGGAGATCAGGCAGCAAGGTCATTACTTATTGAACGTAACTTAAGGCTCGTTGTATATATAGCAAGAAAGTTTGAAAATACAGGGATAAATATTGAAGATTTGATTAGTATAGGAACAATCGGCCTTATTAAAGCGGTAAATACATTTAATCCAGAAAAGAAAATAAAATTAGCAACATATGCATCGCGTTGTATAGAAAATGAAATTTTAATGCATTTACGTCGAAATAACAAAAATCGTTCGGAAGTTTCTTTTGATGAACCACTAAACATTGATTGGGATGGGAATGAACTGTTATTGTCTGACGTGTTAGGTACAGATGATGATATTATTACAAAAGATTTAGAAGCTACTGTAGATCGTCACCTTTTAATGAAAGCATTACACCAATTAAATGATCGTGAAAAACAAATTATGGAACTTCGGTTTGGGCTTGCTGGAGGAGAGGAAAAGACGCAAAAAGATGTGGCTGATATGCTTGGGATTTCACAGTCATACATTTCGCGTTTAGAAAAAAGAATTATAAAAAGATTACGAAAAGAATTTAATAAAATGGTGTAAAGAATAAGACCAGCCGTTATGTAGGCTGGTCTTATTCTATTTAGTTGTATTAGGAAAGATAATTTAAATAATAAATCGTGAAAAAACCACATGCATAAAATCCCCTTCAAAGGAAATACTTTACACTGTACAGCAACTCCCGATAGGAGGGAACACTTTGACGAGAAACAAAGTAGAAATTTGCGGTGTTGATACAGCTAAACTTCCAGTATTAAAAAATGAAGAGATGCGTAAATTATTTCGTGAAATGCAAAGTGGAGAGATAAGCGCAAGAGAAAAATTAGTGAATGGAAACTTACGTCTTGTACTGAGCGTCATCCAAAGATTTAATAACAGAGGAGAATATGTTGACGATTTATTTCAAGTTGGTTGCATCGGACTTATGAAATCAATTGATAATTTTGATTTAGGCCAAAATGTAAAATTTTCAACGTATGCTGTGCCGATGATTATTGGGGAAATACGCAGATATTTGCGTGATAATAATCCGATTCGCGTATCGCGCTCATTGCGAGATATTGCGTATAAAGCTTTGCAAGTAAGAGAAAAATTGATTGCAGAAAATTCAAAAGAACCAACAGCAATGGATATTGCAAAAGTGCTAGAAGTAACTCATGAAGAGATAGTATTTGCTTTAGATGCGATTCAAGATCCAGTTTCATTATTTGAACCGATTTATAATGATGGGGGAGATCCTATCTTTGTTATGGATCAGTTAAGTGATGAAAAACAAAAGGACGAGCAGTGGGTTGAAGAATTAGCATTGAAAGAAGGAATGAAGCGTTTAAATGATAGAGAGAAAATGATTATTAGAAAACGTTTCTTCCAAGGAAAGACACAGATGGAAGTTGCAGAAGAAATTGGGATTTCCCAAGCGCAAGTATCACGTTTAGAGAAGTCAGCCATTAAACAAATGAATAAAACGATTCAAGGATAAGGTCTCACCAATTATGGTGAGACCTTTTTATATGTAATATGGTTTGTGCTCATAGTAGGGGATTAGTGTTCATATAATGAAACTAGCATGGTGTTTCGTATAGGTGGCTTCCTGTAAATATGAGAAACAGTTTCCAATTTGTCATATAAGGGAGAGGATAAAAATGGTGATACGAATTTCAGAGTTACAGATGAAGGATGTTATAAATATTTCAGATGGAAAAAGGATTGGGAATATTGGAGATATTGAAATTGATATGAACACAGGGAAAATTTGTTCTGTTATTATTTCCAAACAGACACGTATGCTAGGTATTTTTGGAAAAGATGTTGAGATTGTAATTCCTTGGAAGGAAATTGTGAAAATTGGGGAAGATGTCATACTTGTAAGAGTAAATCCTGTTAATTCTGTAACAGAATCAATACAAACACCGACAATTTCATAAAGAATATTACAAATTCCTCTTTTTTTTCTGTTAGGATTATGAAAAAATAAAAGTATGGTAAAATAGACAGGAAGTACCATGCTTTTTTCTGTTATTTTAATTAAAAGGAGCCGCTTTATTATGAGAGAACCATTTAAATATGTGGACGGTATACTGTATTTACAAGCGTGGAAAGAACTTGGAAACATTACTGCTGGATTTACGACAAAAGATGGTGGGATAAGTACGGGCTCCTTTCATGCGATGAATTTAGGATTACATGTGAATGATATCGTGGAGAACGTTCATGAAAACAGACGCATTTTAGCAAATAAGTTACAAAAACCATTAGAAAACTGGATTTGCTCTGAACAAGTTCATGCTCATCATGTTGAAAAAGTAGGGCAACAGGAAAAGGGAAGTGGTGTCTATTCATATGAGGACGGCATTTCAAAAACAGATGGCATTTATACGAGTAATGAAGATGTTCTGTTAACGTCTTGTTACGCGGATTGTGTTCCGCTCTATTTTTATGCACCATCACATGGTATGATAGGACTTGCGCATGCTGGATGGAAAGGCACTGTACAAGAGATTGCAAAGGAAATGATTCAAAAGTGGAATGCAGAAGGTATTTCAAGTGATGAAATTCATGTTGCAATTGGGCCGTCGATCGGATCTTGTTGTTATGTTGTGGATGATCGTGTATTAACAGCAGCACAGGAAGTAGTTAGCGGTGCTGTTCCTCATCAAAAAATTTCTGACGGGCAGTACGCAATTAATTTAAAAGAAATTAATCGTATATTATGTGTACAAGCAGGCATAAAAGAAGAGCATATTGTAATGTCATCTCTTTGTACAAGCTGTGAAGAGCAACTATTTTTCTCTCATCGTCGTGATCAAGGTAAGACAGGAAGAATGTTGAGTTTCATAGGTTTTAAGGAGGAAGGAAGCAAGTGACAGTACAAGAAAATTTAGTAATTGTAAATGAAGCTATTAAAGAATCTTGCGCTCGAGCTGGACGTTCGTTGCAAGATATTAAACTTGTTGCAGTTACAAAAACTGTAGGGATTGAAAAAACAAACGAAGTAATTGAAGCTGGAATTATCGATTTAGGTGAAAATAGAAATGAAGGTTTCTTACAGAAATACGAGCATTTCGGTTCAAAAGTTAATTGGCACTTTATTGGCTCATTACAAACGAGAAAAGTAAAAGAAATCATTAATGAAATTGATTATTTACATTCGTTAGATCGTCTTTCGCTGGCGAAAGAAATTCAGAAACGTGCTGATAAGAAAGTGAAATGCTTTATTCAAGTGAAAACCTCATCTGAAGAATCGAAGCAAGGATTGGCAATAGAAGAGGTTGTTTCTTTTATTCAAAGTTTGCAAGAATTCGATAAAATTGAAGTGGTTGGACTAATGACGATGGCTCCATTTACAGAAGAAGAGGAAGAAATCAGACGCTGTTTTAAGGAATTACGTATGCTGCAAACAGAGGTGCAGGAGCTAGAGTTATTACATGCGCCATGTAAAGAATTATCAATGGGAATGTCCAACGATTACACAATTGCAATTGAAGAAGGGGCTACATATATTCGTTTGGGAACGATTTTAGTAGGAAAAGCGTAAAAGGAAGGAGAATCTTATTATGAGTTGGTCAAAAGTAAAATACTTCTTTTTTGATACACCGGAAGAAAAAGAAGCAGCTCAATATGGTTATGAAAAGGAGCAAACAGACATGAAAAAGCAGCAAGATCCACCAGAACAACAAGACGTTACGTTTCCGAAAGCGCAACCGAAGCAAAATGTTGTGAGTATTGAAACAGCAAAACAATCTTCAAAAGTTGTTTTATTAGAACCACGCACATATTCGGAAGCACAAGGGATTGCGGACCACTTAAAAGGTAGACGAGCTGTTGTAATTAATTTGCAGAGAATGTCTACTGATCAAGCGGTACGTATCGTTGACTTTTTAAGTGGTACTGTATACGCTATAGGCGGGGACATTCAAAAAATAGGGCCGAAAACATTTATGTGTACACCTGAAAATGTAGATATTGTTGGTGCGATTTCAGAGTTATTCGGTGAAGAAGAAGAAACAAATATAAAGAGGTGGTAATACGCCATGACAACAGTTTTTATAGTGTTAAGTTATGCTATCGAGATTTACTCGTGGGCACTTATTATTTACATTCTCCTATCATGGTTTCCTGGTGCAAAGGAATCATCTTTTGGAGAGTTCCTGGCACGTATTTGTGAACCGTATTTAGAACCATTCCGCCGCTTTATTCCGCCGCTTGGAATGATTGATATTTCTCCAATCGTTGCGATCTTTGCGTTGAAACTTGCTAAAACTGGTTTGTTCAGTTTATTAAGCTATTTCTTATAGTAAGAAGGTAAATACATGAGCATCTACGAACATTTTAGGCCTGATGAGGAGGTCTTTGTGGATAAAGTGCTAGAGTGGAAGCGAGCGGCGGAGTACCATCAAGTGAAGTTAACGGATTTTCTTGATCCTAGGCAACAACAAATTGTTTCTATGGTAATAGGACAAGGTGATGTTGCTGTACAATTTGGTGGTGCAACGCCTAATGCAGAGCGTAAAAGAGCACTTATTTATCCAGACTATCTAGAATTAAATGAAGAAGAATTTCAAGTAGAAGTATTAGAAATTGACTATCCTTCCAAGTTTTATACGCTAGAACATAGGAAAATATTAGGTGCATTTATGTCTCTTGGTTTAACAAGAGAAAAATGTGGTGATATTTTGTTGCAAGAAAATCGTGCCCAAATTGTAGTTGCGAAAGAAATTGTATCGTATATTGAGATGAACTTACAATCAATAGGGAAAGTAAAAGTCTCTTTAGCGTCAGTGCAAGGAGAACAAATTCTACAGATAGATGAAACGTGGGGAGAGAAATCTGGAACGGTTTCTTCACTTCGTTTAGATGTTATGTTAGCTGAAATGTTACATTTATCTAGACAGAAAGTACAACCTTTCATAAAAAATGGTTTAGTAAAAGTCAATTGGAAAACAGTGGAGCAAACTTCTTATGAATGCTATCCAGGAGATGTTTTTTCTGTTAGAGGATATGGCCGAAGTAAATTATTTTCTGTAGAAGGTAGAACAAAACGCGACAAATGGAGAATTTTGTATGGTATACTAAAATGATTGGTTTTTTAGAAGGAAATCCTCCTATTTTGTCGAAGAAAAGATATAATTGAAAGAGGAAATTTAGATAACTACTTGGAGGTGGCGTTGTGCCGTTAACACCATTAGATATTCATAACAAAGAATTTGGTCGCGGATTCCGTGGCTATGATGAAGATCAAGTAAATGAGTTTCTTGATCAAATTATCAAAGATTATGAATTGGTCATTCGTGAGAAAAAAGCTTTAGAAGAAAAAGTTGCGCAGTTAGAAGGGAAGTTAGATCATTTCTCTAATATTGAAGATACGTTAAACAAATCTATCGTCGTTGCACAAGAAGCAGCGGAAGAAGTAAAACGTAATGCGCAAAAAGAAGCGAAATTAATTGTGCGTGAAGCTGAAAAGAATGCTGATCGTATTATTAACGAAGCATTAGTAAAATCAAGAAAAGTTGCTTTTGATATTGAAGAGCTAAAGAAACAAGCGAAAGTATTCCGAACTCGTTTCCGTATGTTATTAGAAACACAGCTTGAGATGTTAAACAACGATGATTGGGATAAACTAATTGAATTAGAAGACGAAGTAGATGAACTGTTGAAAAAAGAAGAAACAGTGTAAGCTTGACGTTTTTCTCATTATTACATATAATTTTAAACAACATATTTATTAAGAAAAACGAAGATAGGGATAAGTACCTTTTCAAACCTTATATAGCGAACTGAGGATGGTGTAAGCTCAGGATAAGGAGATAGTGGGAATATCACCCTGGAGTTCCGCGCTGAACAAATAGAGTAAGCGTAGGCGTGTATTCGCGTTAAGAATATAAAGAGGATTCTATACATATGTATATGATCTACTAGGGTGGTACCGCGGGAGACTTTCTCGTCCCTTTTTGGGATGAGAAGGTCTCTTTTTTATTCCGTTTTTTAAGTGTTTCTTTTATACATGTAAGGAGGAATTGAGCATGGAGTACAAAAATACATTACTGATGCCAAAAACAGAGTTCCCAATGCGTGGGAATTTACCAAAACGTGAGCCTGCAATGCAAGAAAAATGGGCTGAAATGAATATTTACGAAAAAGTACAAGAACATACAAAAGGACGTCCTTTATTTGTATTGCATGATGGACCTCCATATGCGAATGGTGACATTCATATGGGACATGCATTAAATAAAGTATTAAAAGACTTTATTGTTCGTTATAAATCAATGACTGGTTTTAGTGCGCCATATGTTCCAGGATGGGATACGCACGGTTTACCAATTGAACAAGCTTTAACAAATAAAGGTGTAAAACGTAAAGAAATGACAGTTGCTGAGTTCCGTAAGTTATGTGCAGAGTATGCATATGAACAAGTAGAACGTCAACGTGAACAATTTAAGCGTCTAGGTGTACGTGCAGATTGGGATAATCCATATATTACTTTAGAGCCAGCTTATGAAGCACAACAAATCAAAGTGTTTGGTGACATGGCGAAAAAAGGTTATATCTATAAAGGTCAAAAACCAGTTTACTGGTCTCCAACGAGTGAATCTGCTTTAGCGGAAGCTGAAATTGAATATCAAGATAAAAAATCAGCATCTATTTACGTAGCATTCCCTGTAAAAGATGGAAAGAACGTATTAGAAGGTGATGAAAAGTACATCATTTGGACAACGACACCTTGGACATTACCTGCAAACTTAGGTATTTCTGTTCACCCAGAGCTTGAATATAGCATTGTAAAAGTAAACGATGAGAAATATATCATTGCTTCTGAGCTGTTTGAGACAGTTGCAAAAACGTTAGAGTGGGAAAATGCTGAAGTTGTGAAAACAGTAAAAGGTAGCGAACTTGAGTACACAGTTGCAAAACATCCATTCTACGATCGTGATTCATTAGTTATGCTAGGAGACCACGTAACAACAGATGCAGGTACAGGTTGTGTTCATACAGCACCAGGACACGGGGAAGATGACTTCGTTGTTGGTAAAAAGTATGGATTAGAAGTACTTTGCCCAGTCGATGATAAAGGTGTATTAACAAATGAGGCACCTGGATTTGAAGGCTTATTCTATGATAAAGCTAATAAACCAATTACAGAAAAATTAGAAGAAGTAGGCGCGTTACTGAAACTAACATTCATTACACATTCATACCCACATGATTGGAGAACGAAAAAACCAATTATTTTCCGTGCGACAGCACAGTGGTTTGCATCTATTGAAGCATTCCGTAAAGAATTAATAGAAGCTGTAGCAGAAACAAAATGGGTACCAGCATGGGGAGAAACTCGTCTTCATAATATGGTTCGTGACCGTGGTGACTGGTGTATTTCTCGTCAGCGTGCATGGGGTGTGCCAATTCCGGTATTCTATGCTGAGAATGGTGATCCAATTATTACGGATGAAACAATTAACCATGTAGCAGATTTATTCCGTGAACACGGTTCTAACGTATGGTTCGAGCGTGAAGCGAAAGATCTATTACCAGAAGGATTTACACATCCAGGTAGCCCAAATGGCGAATTCCGTAAAGAAACAGACATCATGGATGTATGGTTCGATTCAGGTTCTTCTCACCAAGCGGTATTAGAAGAGCGCGAAGATTTACAGCGTCCAGCTGATTTATATTTAGAAGGATCTGACCAGTATCGTGGTTGGTTTAACTCTTCATTATCAACAGCAGTTGCTGTAACAGGTAAAGCTCCATATAAAGGCGTACTAAGTCACGGTTTCGTACTAGATGGTGAAGGACGTAAGATGAGTAAGTCGATTGGAAACATTGTCGTACCGAAGAAAATTATGGATCAATTAGGCGGAGACATTTTACGCTTATGGGTATCTTCTGTTGACTATCAATCTGACGTACGTATTTCAGATGATATTTTAAAACAAGTAGCAGAAGTGTATCGTAAAATCCGTAACACATTCCGTTTCTTATTAGGAAACTTAGACGACTTTAAGCCAAGTGAAAATGCAGTAGCTGTAGCTGAACTTCGTGAAGTAGATCGTTACATGTTAGTGAAATTAAATGACTTAATTACAAAAGTTAAAGAAGCATATGAGACATACGACTTCGCTGCTGTGTATCATGCAATTCATAACTTCTGTACAATTGATTTAAGTTCATTCTATTTAGACTTTGCAAAAGACATTTTATATATTGAAGGTGCAAACCACGAAGATCGTCGTGCGATTCAAACTGTATTATATGATGTTCTTGTTGCGTTAACGAAACTTGTAACACCAATCTTACCGCATACAGCTGATGAAGTATGGCCATACATTCCAGGCGTAACAGAAGAAAGTGTACAATTAACTGATATGCCAGAAGCTGTACAATTAGATGACGCGGAAGCGTTAAAAACAAAATGGGATGCATTTATGACATTACGTGATGACGTGTTAAAAGCACTAGAAGTAGCTCGTAATGAAAAAGTAATCGGTAAGTCATTAAATGCAAGCATTACGCTATATCCAACTGCAGAAATGAAAGCTATGTTAGAGTCTATTAGCGAAGACTTAAAGCAATTATTCATCGTTTCTGAGTATAAACTTGGTGGTATGATGGATGAAGCGCCAGCAGATGCACCGAAGTATGAACATACAGCGGTTGTTGTTGCTCAAGCAACTGGTGAAACATGTGAACGTTGTTGGGTAGTTTCAGAAACAATTGGTAAAGATGCTGAACATGAAACATTATGTGAGCGTTGTGCAACAGTTGTTAAAGAAAACTATGTAAAATAATAAAAAAAGCTGACTGCTATTGATGCAGTCAGTTTTTTTGTTGATGGCATATCAAAATCACTTTCAGACTCTTTCCTGTGAAGGAAAAATGTGTGTGAGGTAAGCAAATAAATTTCGGACACACTAACTGTACATTACAGCTAGGAGGAATGTACACGTGAATGAAATTTACATGGAAATAAAAGAAGAATTGCAATTGATGAGAAAAGAGTTGCAAGAGAGACTAGCTAAAGAAGTAATGCACAAATATGATGTCGAGTTCAGCCAAGAGCTTGGATATGAAATTAAGGAAGAGATAAAGAAAAAATTGCTATTACATGATATAAAAGAGGATTTAAAGGATGTAGAACGCGCATTATTTAAAATGGAAATAGACATGTATGGTATTTGTGAAGAGACGGGGAGATTAATTTCGACAAAGCAAATGAAGACAATGCCGACTGCCCGTACGATTCATGAATTCTTTTATGAAAAGGTAAATGTATGAATACGCACAACGATATTATATTACCTTTTTTTAATTTATTTTATTCTTCTATAAAGGTTCATTGTGAAAAGGTAGCAGCTATGCTAAAATTTTGAGGTACACTGTCTTTGTGGGGGAAATGAAAATGATATATTATGTAATAGCGTTATTCGTCATTGCTATCGATCAAATATCGAAGTGGTTAATTGTAAAGAACATGGAATTGGGTACGAGTATTCCGATTATCGACAATGTATTATACATAACATCACATCGAAATAGAGGCGCTGCTTGGGGTATTTTAGAAAATAAAATGTGGTTCTTCTACATTATTACAGTTGTTTTTGTAGTGTTTATTGTATTTTATATGAAAAAGTATGCGAAAACAGACAAGCTTCTAGGTATTTCGTTAGGCCTAATTTTGGGCGGGGCAATTGGTAACTTTATTGATCGTGTATTTAGACAAGAAGTAGTGGATTTCATTCACGTGTATATTTTCTCGTACAACTATCCAGTATTCAATATAGCTGATTCAGCATTATGTATTGGTGTTGTATTAATTATTATTCAAACATTATTAGAAGGCAAGAAAGCGAAGGAGTAATTGAATGAGTGAAGTAGTACAAGTAACAGTTGCAGCAGAGCAAAAAAATGAGCGAATTGATAAATTCGTTGCAGGGATAAATAACGAATGGTCACGTACGCAAGTGCAGCAATGGATTAAAGATGACGTTGTGACAGTAAACGGGAAAGCGGTAAAAGGGAATTATAAAGTAAAAGAAGAAGATGAAATTACAGTAACAATTCCTGAACCAGAAGAGTTAGATATTCAACCAGAGGATTTAAATTTAGAAATTTATTATGAAGATGCAGATGTGCTTGTTGTAAATAAGCCACGTGGTATGGTTGTACATCCAGCACCAGGGCATACAAGTGGTACACTTGTAAATGGCCTTATGCATCATTGTACAGACTTATCAGGCATTAACGGTGTAATGCGTCCAGGTATCGTGCATCGTATTGATAAAGATACATCTGGACTATTAATGGTTGCTAAAAATGATATGGCACATGAATCGCTTGTGAATCAGCTTGTAGCAAAAACAGTAACGAGACGTTACAAAGCGATTGTACACGGTGTGATTCCGCATGATAAGGGAACGATTGATGCTCCGATTGCTCGTGATAAGAAAGAGCGTCAAAGTATGACAGTTGATGAAAATGGTAAGAACGCTGTTACGCACTTCCAAGTGTTAGAACGCTTTAAAGACTTTACACTTGTAGAATGTCGCTTAGAAACGGGACGTACGCACCAAATTCGTGTTCATATGAAATATATTGGCTATCCACTTGCAGGAGATCCGAAGTATGGTCCGAAGAAAACGTTAGATATGAATGGACAAGCACTTCATGCGGGTATTTTAGGCTTTGATCATCCTCGTACGGGTGAATATATTCAGTTTGAGGCACCGATTCCAGAAGTGTTTGAAGACGCATTAAATATTTTACGAAAATAGTATTGACAAATCATAAGAAAACTGAGATACTGACAACAGTTAAATAATGATCCTTTAACACAGCCCCGTGAGGTTGAGAAGGTAACGGTTTGAAATACTTAGGGTATGTTGTACCCTTTTTTCAAAAGTCCTCTCGCACACGCTGAGAGGACTTTTTTTATACCATTACTCTCACGCAAGAAAAAGCTTGGAGGTGTAGAGCATGCAAGAGAAAGCTGTCGTTTTAGATGACCAAATGATTCGCCGCGCTTTAACACGAATTAGTCATGAAATCGTGGAACGAAATAAAGGTGTCGATAATTGTGTTCTTGTCGGAATTAAAACTCGTGGAATTTTTATTGCACAACGTTTGGCAGAACGAATTGGTCAAATTGAAGGAAAAGAAATGGAAGTTGGAGAGTTAGACATTACGTTATATCGTGATGATTTAACACTACAATCGAAAAATAAAGAACCACTTGTAAAAGGTTCTGATATCCCTGTAGATATTACGAAGAAAAAAGTTATCCTTGTGGATGACGTATTATATACAGGAAGAACAGTTCGAGCAGCAATGGATGCTCTTATGGATTTAGGTAGACCATCTCAAATCCAATTGGCGGTTCTTGTTGATAGAGGTCATCGCGAATTACCAATTCGCGCTGATTATGTAGGGAAGAATATTCCAACATCAAGTGAAGAGCGTATCGAAGTTGATTTGCAAGAGACAGATCAACAAGATCGAGTAAGCATATACGATAAGTAAAGCCCTTTTAAATGTAGTCCTGTGAGGCTGCCAAAGGGTCTTGGCTTTCATATGTCAAATTTGGCATACGAAAGTGTAGGACTCTTTGTGCACAGGCACAAAGAGTTTTTTTATTGCAAAGATTTAAACTGAAGGAGGATGTAACAATGGAACAAAAGCCAGTGTTAGACGTTAATGAAGTACCGAAACCGGGAAAATGGTTATTTTTAAGTATACAACATTTGTTCGCGATGTTTGGATCAACAGTGCTTGTTCCGTTTTTAACAGGATTGAATCCATCAGTAGCATTAATATCAAGTGGATTAGGAACGTTAGCGTTCCTTCTTATAACGAAAGGTCAAGTACCTGCTTATCTAGGATCATCATTCGCCTTTATCGCACCGATTATAACAGCGAAAACGGCAGGTGGACCGGGAGCGGCAATGCTTGGTGGTTTGCTAGCAGGACTTGTGTACATCTTAATCTCACTCGGAATTAAGAAATCAGGATCAGAGTGGATTATGAAATTACTACCACCAATCGTAGTTGGTCCAGTAGTAATGGTAATCGGTCTAGCTTTAGCACATACAGCAGTTAACATGGCGATGAACGGTGCGGATGGCGAATATAGCTTTACACACTTTTCAGTAGCGTTAGTAACATTAGCAATTACAATTATATGCTCGATATTTGGAAGAGGATTTTTCAGTATCATACCAGTGTTACTTGGCATTATCGGCGGATATATCTTCGCTTACTTCCAAGGGCTAGTAGACTTAAAGCCGGTAGCTGAGGCAAAATGGTTTGTTGTACCAGATTTCACAGTACCATTTGTAACATACACACCAGAGTTTTCATGGAAGATTGTACTCTTGATGGTACCAGTTGCACTAGTAACAATATCAGAACATATCGGACATCAAATTGTTCTTGGAAATGTTATTAAAAGAGATTTAATTGAAAAACCAGGTTTACACCGTTCAATCTTCGGTGACGGAGTAGCAACATTAATCGCGTCACTAATCGGTGGGCCACCGAATACAACGTATGGTGAAAACATCGGTGTGCTAGCAATTACGAGAGCATACAGTGTATACTTATTCATCGGTTCAGCAGTATTCGCAATCATGTTCGGATTTATCGGTAAGATTTCTGCACTGATTCATTCGATCCCAACACCAGTTATGGGTGGTGTATCAATCTTACTATTCGGTGTAATCGCATCAAGCGGATTACGCATGATGGTAGATGATAAAACAGATTTAAGTGACAAACGAAACTTAATGATTGCATCAGTAATATTAGTAATCGGTATTGGTGGAGCGGTACTTCACGTAGGAGAATCATTCCAAGTAGAAGGAATGGCACTAGCAGCAATTGTAGGTGTACTGTTAAATCTACTACTACCGGAAACGAAACAAATAAAACAATCTAAGCAGATTGCTTCATAATAATAACCTTTTAATTCAGTCCTGTGAGACCGGAAAGGGTGGCTTCTTTCTTGCACCCTAGTCTCACACGATTAGGGTATTTTTATGCAAAGGTTGTTATAAAAATTCAAAAGTGGTAACATAAAAATCAGAAAGATGAGGGATGACGATGAGCCATTTGTTAACGATGAGTGAATTATCGGAAGTAGAAATTTCAGAAATCCTAAAAGATGCAGAAGATTTTGCGAATGGAAAAGAGAGCAAAACGACAGAGCAAACTTTTGTTGCGAACTTGTTCTTTGAGAATAGTACGAGAACGAGATTTAGCTTTGAAGTTGCTGAGAAGAGATTAGGACTTGATGTTTTAAACTTTTCAGCTGATGCATCTAGCGTACAAAAAGGAGAAACTCTATACGATACGATAAGAACACTAGAATCAATCGGAACAAAAGCAGTGGTCATCCGCCACGAGCAAGATCGCTACTTCGATGAACTAAAAGATCAGGTGAATATTCCAATCTTAAATGCTGGAGATGGATGCGGAAACCACCCAACACAGTGCCTACTGGACCTTCTTACAATTAAACAAGAGTTTGGAAGATTTGAAGGTTTGAAGATTGCAATAGTAGGAGATGTTCGTCATAGCCGAGTAGCACGTTCTAATGCAGAAGCATTAACGAAGCTTGGTGCAACAATTTACTTTGCAAGTCCAGAAGAGTGGAAAGATGAAGACAACACATTTGGAACATACAAACCATTAGATGAACTTGTTCCAGAAGTTGATGTAATGATGTTACTCCGTGTACAACATGAGCGTCATGATCATTATGAAACAGACATTATGAAAGAATATCATGAGAAACACGGATTAACAGTAGAAAGAGAAAAGCGTATGAAAGAAGGAAGCATTATTATGCATCCAGCTCCTGTAAACCGTGATGTTGAAATTGCAAGTGAACTTGTTGAGTGTGAGCGTTCACGTATATTTAAACAAATGGAAAATGGAGTTTACGTAAGAATGGCTGTACTAAAACGCGCCTTACCAAATGTATTAGGAGGAATGAAACATGAATTATTTGTTTAAAAATGGTCGTTATATGAATGAAGAAGGAAAAATCGTAGCAACGGATCTTCTCGTACAAGACGGTAAAATCGCTAAGGTAGCAGAAAATATTACGGCAGATAATGCTGAAGTAATCGATGTGAACGGAAAGTTAATCGCACCTGGATTAGTAGATGTACACGTACATCTTCGTGAACCAGGTGGTGAACATAAAGAAACAATTGAAACAGGTACACTAGCAGCGGCAAAAGGTGGATTCACTACAATTTGCGCAATGCCAAATACACGCCCGGTACCAGATTGCAGAGAACATATGGAAGACTTGCAAAAACGTATTGAAGAAAAAGCTCATGTTAACGTACTACCATACGGAGCAATTACAGTACGTCAAGCTGGTTCTGAAATGACAGATTTCGAAACATTAAAAGAACTTGGAGCATTTGCTTTCACAGATGACGGCGTAGGCGTACAAGATGCGAGCATGATGTTAGCGGCTATGAAACGTGCAGCAAAATTAGATATGGCAGTAGTTGCGCACTGTGAAGAGAATACGCTTATTAATAAAGGTTGTGTACATGAAGGGAAGTTTTCTGAGAAACACGGATTAAACGGTATCCCATCAGTATGTGAATCTGTACATATTGCAAGGGATATACTGCTTGCTGAAGCAGCAGATTGCCACTATCACGTATGTCATGTAAGTACGAAAGGTTCTGTACGTGTAATCCGTGATGCGAAACGCGCTGGAATTAAAGTAACAGCAGAAGTAACACCGCATCACCTAGTGTTATGTGAAGATGATATCCCATCAGCTGATCCTAACTTTAAAATGAACCCACCGCTTCGTGGAAAAGAAGACCATGCAGCATTAATTGAAGGTTTATTAGATGGAACGATCGATATGATCGCAACTGACCATGCACCGCATACAGCGGAAGAGAAAGCACAAGGAATTGAAAGAGCACCGTTTGGAATTACTGGTTTTGAAACAGCATTCCCGCTTCTATACACAAACCTTGTGAAAAAGGGAGTTATTACGCTAGAACAGTTAATTCAATTCTTAACAGAAAAGCCAGCTGATACATTCGGCTTAGAAGCAGGTCGCCTAAAAGAAGGTAGAGCAGCTGATATTACAATCATTGATTTAGAACAAGAAGAAGAGATTGACCCAACAACATTCTTATCAAAAGGAAAAAATACACCATTCGCAGGTTGGAAATGCCAAGGATGGCCGGTAATGACAATCGTTGGTGGTAAGATCGCATGGCAAAAGGAGAGTGCATTAGTATGAAAAGACAACTTATCTTAGAAGATGGAACAGTATTAATTGGAACAGGTTTCGGAGGCGAAATCGAAAAGTCAGGTGAGGTTGTATTTACAACAGGAATGACTGGATATCAAGAAACATTATCTGATCCATCATATTGCGGTCAAATCGTAACATTCACGTACCCATTAATCGGAAACTACGGCATTAACCGTGACGATTTTGAATCCATTCACCCATCTGTAAATGGTTTAATCGTAAACGAAATTTGTGATCACCCATCAAACTTCCGTAATGAAATTTCGTTAAATGATTACTTGAAAGAAAGAAATATCCCAGGATTAGCAGGGATTGATACGAGAAAATTAACGAGAAAAATTCGTCAATACGGTACATTACGTGGACGCCTTTGTAACATGGATGCAGATGTAGAGTACATTGTAAGCCAATTAAAAGCGACAGTATTTACAGATCATGTAAAACGCGTATCAACGAAAGATCCATACCCAAGCCCAGGTCGTGGTCACCGAGTTGTACTAGTAGACTTCGGTATGAAACATGGTATTTTACGAGAATTAAATAAGCGTGACTGTGATGTAATTGTAGTTCCTTACAACACAACAGCGGAAGAAATTTTACGCCTTAGCCCAGATGGAATTATGTTAAGTAATGGACCTGGAGATCCGAAAGATGTACCAGAAGCAATTGAAATGTTAAAAGACATTATCGGTAAAGTTCCTTTATTCGGAATTTGCCTAGGACATCAATTGTTCGCTCTAGCATCAGGTGCAAATACAAGTAAGTTGAAATTTGGTCACCGTGGTTTAAACCATCCAGTAAAAAATCTTGCAACTGGAAAAGTAGCAATTACATCTCAAAACCACGGATACGCAGTAGAAGAAGAATCAGTTGAAAATACAGATCTTGAAATTACACATGTTGCTTTAAACGATGGAACGGTAGAAGGTCTTCGTCATAAGAAGTTCCCGGCATTTACAGTACAATACCATCCAGAAGCTTCAGCGGGACCAGAAGATGCAAATGATTTATTCGAAGATTTCTTAACAATGATTGAAAACTTCAAGAAAGAAGGGGAAGAGTTATGCCAAAACGCCTAGACATTAACACAATTTTAGTAATCGGATCAGGACCAATTGTAATTGGGCAAGCAGCGGAGTTTGACTACTCTGGTACACAAGCTTGTCAATCTCTTAAAGAGGAAGGTTACAAAGTAATCCTTGTTAACTCTAACCCAGCAACAATTATGACGGATACTGCAACAGCAGATAAAGTATACATCGAGCCATTAACATTAGAATTCGTAAGCCGTATTATTCGTAAAGAACGTCCTGATGCAATCCTACCAACATTAGGTGGTCAAACAGGTTTAAACATGGCTGTTGAACTTGCAAAATCAGGCGTACTTGACGAGTGCGGAGTTGAAATTTTAGGAACAAAATTATCAGCAATCGAGCAAGCGGAAGATCGTGATTTATTCCGTACATTAATGCAAGATTTAAATGAACCAACACCACCAAGTGAAATTATTCATAACCTTGATGAAGCATATGGATTTGTAAACGAAATTGGTTACCCAGTAATCGTTCGACCAGCGTTCACATTAGGAGGAACGGGCGGCGGAATTTGTCATAACGAAGAAGAGCTAATTGAAATCGTAACAAGTGGTTTAAAACATAGCCCAGTAACACAATGTTTATTAGAGAAAAGTATTGCTGGCTGTAAAGAAATTGAATACGAAGTAATGCGTGATTCAAATGATAACGCGATTGTAGTGTGTAACATGGAAAATATCGATCCAGTTGGTGTTCATACAGGTGATTCAATCGTTGTAGCACCGAGCCAAACGCTAAGCGACCGTGAATACCAAATGTTACGTAACACGTCATTACGAATTATTCGTGCACTAGGAATTGAAGGTGGATGTAACGTTCAGCTTGCACTAGATCCATATAGCTTCCAATACTATGTAATCGAAGTAAATCCACGTGTAAGTCGTTCATCTGCACTAGCATCTAAAGCAACTGGATATCCAATTGCGAAATTAGCAGCAAAAATTGCAGTCGGCTTAACGTTAGATGAAATCGTAAACCCAGTAACACAAAAAACTTACGCTTGCTTCGAGCCAGCGTTAGACTATGTTGTTTCAAAAATTCCACGTTGGCCGTTTGATAAGTTTGAATCAGCGAACAGAACGCTTGGAACACAAATGAAAGCAACTGGTGAAGTTATGTCAATCGGACGTAACTTAGAAGAATCATTACTAAAAGCAGTTCGTTCTTTAGAGCTTGGCATTTATCACTTAGAATTAGACCACTTAAAAGAACTTGATAAAGAAACGATGAAAAAACGTATCATTAAAGCGGATGATGAACGACTGTTTATTGTAGCAGAAGCAATTCGCCAAGGTGTAACGAAAGAAGAAATCAATGAATGGTGTGAAATGGACTTCTTCTTCTTACAAAAAGTTGAAAACATCGTAAATATGGAACGTGAAGTAAAAGCGAATGTAGGAAATATGGAAGTACTACAAACTGCAAAAGAAATGGGCTTCAGCGATCACTACATTGCAGCAGCTTGGAACAAAACGGAGCGCGAAATTTACGATATGCGTAAAGAAAATAATATGATGCCAGTATTCAAAATGGTAGATACTTGTGCGGCAGAGTTTGAATCTGCAACGCCATATTACTACAGCACATATGCGGACGAAAATGAATCGATTGTAACAGATCGTAAGAGTGTAGTAGTTCTAGGATCTGGTCCGATCCGTATTGGTCAAGGTGTTGAGTTTGATTACGCAACAGTTCACTCAGTATGGGCAATTAAAGAAGCTGGATATGAAGCAATTATCATTAACAACAACCCAGAAACAGTTTCAACAGACTTCAGTATTTCTGACAAATTATACTTTGAACCATTAACGATTGAAGATGTAATGCATATTATCGATTTAGAAAAACCAGAAGGTGTTATCGTTCAGTTCGGTGGACAAACGGCAATTAACTTAGCAGCGAAACTAGAAGAACACGGTGTGAAAATTTTAGGAACATCACTTGAAGACTTAGACCGTGCAGAAGATCGTGATAAATTTGAAGCTGCTTTAACAAAACTTGGCATCCCGCAACCAGTTGGTAAAACAGCAACGACTGTAGAACAAGCGGTAGCAATCGCAGAAGAAATTGGTTACCCAGTATTAGTAAGACCATCTTACGTACTAGGTGGACGTGCGATGGAAATCGTATATCGTCAAGAAGAACTACTGCACTACATGAAAAATGCAGTTAAAGTTCATGCAGATCACCCAGTATTAATCGATCGTTACATGGTTGGTAAAGAAATTGAAGTAGATGCAATTTCCGATGGTGAGAATGTATTCATTCCAGGTATTATGGAACATATTGAACGCGCTGGAGTTCACTCTGGTGACTCAATTGGAGTATATCCACCACAAAGTTTATCTGAAAAACTAAAAGAACAAATCATTGAACATACAATTGCACTTGGAAAAGGATTAAACATTGTTGGATTACTAAATATCCAGTTTGTAGTATTCAAAGATCAAGTGTACGTAATTGAAGTAAATCCACGTGCAAGCCGTACAGTACCGTTCTTAAGTAAAATTACAGGCGTACCGATGGCGAATGTTGCAACGAAAGTTATTTTAGGGCAAGACCTAGTAGAGCAAGGATACGGAACTGGCTATCACCCAGAAGAGAAAGAAGTATATGTAAAAGCTCCGGTATTCTCATTCGCGAAACTACGCTCAGTTGATACAACATTAGGACCTGAAATGAAATCAACAGGGGAAGTAATGGGTAAAGACTTAACGCTTGAAAAAGCATTATATAAAGGATTAGTTGCTTCTGGAATTAACATCCCAACGCACGGCTCAGTAATCATTACTGTAGCGGATAAAGATAAAGAAGAGGCGATGGAAATTGCAAAACGTTTCCACGAAATCGGCTATAACTTATTAGCAACAGCTGGAACAGCACAATCATTAGAAGAGCAAAATATCCCAGTACAAGTTGTAAACAAAATTGATTCTGAAGACTACAACTTACTAGATATTATCCGTCAAGGAAAAGCACAGTTTGTAATTAACACATTAACAAAAGGTAAACAACCAGCGCGTGATGGTTTCCGCATTCGCCGTGAATCAGTAGAAAATGGTGTGGCTTGCTTAACATCACTTGATACAACAAGAGCAATCTTACGAGTATTAGAATCTATGACATTCTCAGCTCATTCAATGAAAGAAATTACGCAAACAAAGCGTCACGAGGTGGTACATGCATGATGCAAAAGCAAAATATGATCGTCGTTAACCAAAAAGAAATCGCAAAAAATATTTACGAATTAGTGCTTCAAGGAACGTTAGTACAGCAAATGAACGAACCAGGGCAGTTTGTACACATTAAGGTAGCAGAGGGCATTGCGCCCCTTCTGCGCCGCCCAATTAGTATTTGTAATGTAGATCGAGAGAAGAACGAATTTACAATGCTATATCGTGCCGAAGGACAAGGGACAAAAACATTAGCAACTAGAAAACAAGGTGAAATGGTAGATGTACTAGGACCATTAGGACACGGTTTTCCTGTAGAAGAAGCAGAAGCTGGTCAAACAGCTTTACTAGTAGGTGGGGGAATTGGTGTACCACCACTTTATGAATTATCACAGCGCCTCGTTGCAAAAGGTGTACGTGTTATTCACATCTTAGGCTTTCAAACGAAAGATGTAGTTTTCTATGAAGAAAAATTTGCAGAACTTGGTGATACGTACGTTGCGACAGTAGACGGTACACACGGTACAAAAGGATTTGTCACAGATGTAATTGATAATTACGGAATTGACTTTGATATTCTTTATTCATGTGGTCCGCTAGCGATGCTTCGTGCATTAGAAGGACGTTACAAAGAGAAAAAAGCCTATATTTCATTAGAAGAACGTATGGGCTGTGGTATTGGAGCTTGTTTCGCATGTGTATGCCACTTACAAGAAGATCCAAGTGGACATTCTTACAAGAAGGTGTGTAGCGACGGACCAGTATTTCCAATTGGGGAGGTTGTACTATGAACAGATTGCAAGTTGAATTACCAGGATTATCATTAAAAAATCCAATTATACCGGCATCTGGATGCTTTGGGTTTGGTCGTGAATATGCACAGTTTTACGATTTAAGTGTACTAGGATCAATCATGATTAAAGCGACGACAGAACAACCACGTTATGGAAATCCAACGCCTCGTGTTGCTGAAACACCAGGCGGCATGCTAAATGCAATCGGACTTCAAAACCCGGGATTAGACAAAGTAATGAATTCGGAATTACCATGGTTAGAACAATTTGACCTTCCAATTATTGCAAACGTTGCAGGCTCACAAGCTGAGGATTACGTAGCGGTTGCGAAGGAAATTTCTAAAGCGCCTAATGTCCATGCACTAGAATTAAACATTTCTTGTCCGAACGTAAAAACAGGTGGTATCGCCTTTGGTACAAATCCTGAAATTGCTGCTGATTTAACGAAGCGAGTAAAAGAGGTTTCTGAAGTACCTGTATACGTGAAATTGTCACCGAACGTGGCAAACATAGTAGAAATTGCAAAAGCGATTGAAAATGCAGGTGCAGATGGTTTAACGATGATTAATACATTGCTTGGTATGCGTCTAGATTTAAAAACAGCTAAACCAATTTTAGCAAACCGTACAGGCGGATTATCAGGTCCTGCGATTAAGCCAGTAGCAATTCGCATGGTACATGAAGTAAGCCAAGCGGTTAACATTCCAATTATCGGAATGGGTGGTATTGAAACAGCTGAAGATGTAATTGAATTCTTCTATGCTGGCGCAAGCGCAGTTGCAGTAGGTACAGCGAACTTTATCGATCCGTTCGTATGTCCGACAATTATTGAAGAGTTACCAGCATTATTAGATGAATTAGGGTTTGATCACATTTCGGAATGTCAAGGAAGGAGCTGGAAGCAAACATGTCACAGTCGTTAATCGTTGCACTAGATTTTCCAGGGAAACAAGAAGTAGAACAATTCTTACACCACTTTGAAGGGGAAGAGTTATTTGTCAAAGTAGGTATGGAGTTATTTTACAAAGAAGGCCCTGCGATTATTACGTACTTAAAAGAAAAGGGACATAAGATCTTCTTAGATTTAAAACTTCATGATATTCCGAATACAGTAAAAAGCGCTATGCGTAGCCTAGCTAGTCTAGATGTTGATATGGTAAATGTTCATGCTGCTGGGGGAAGCAGCATGATGAAAGCTGCGATTGAGGGATTAGAGGAAGGTAAGCAAGAAGGAAAAGAGAGACCGATTTGTATTGCAGTTACACAACTAACAAGCACTTCGGAAGCTATGATGAAAAAAGAGATCGGCATTGAGAAAACGTTAGAAGAAGCGGTTGCTCATTATGCAAAATTAACGAAAGAAAGTGGACTTGATGGCGTTGTTTGTTCAACACTTGAAGTTCCAAAATTACGTGAAGTATGCGGAAATGAATTTGTAACAGTAACACCGGGGATTCGTCTTGCAAGCGATGATGTAAATGACCAAGTGCGCGTAGCAACACCGAAACGTGCGAGGGAACTTGGCTCAAGCTACATCGTAGTTGGACGTAGTATTACAAAAGCAGAAAATCCGCTTGAAGCGTATAAAACAGTAAAACAACAGTGGGAAGGTGTAACAGTATGAAAAAAGAAATCGCATCGCATTTATTAGAAATTGGAGCAGTATTTTTACAACCGAATGATCCATTCACTTGGTCTTCAGGTATGAAATCACCAATTTATTGTGATAACCGTTTAACTTTATCTTATCCAAAAGTACGTCAAGCGATTGCAGCTGGATTAGAAGAGTTAATTAAAGAGCACTTCCCAACTGTAGAAATTATTGCAGGAACAGCAACTGCTGGTATTGCGCACGCTGCATGGGTAAGCGATCGTATGGATTTACCAATGTGCTACGTACGTAGTAAAGCAAAAGGTCACGGTAAAGGGAACCAAATCGAAGGGAAAGCTGAAAAAGGTCAAAAAGTCGTAGTAGTAGAAGACTTAATTTCAACTGGCGGTAGTGCAATTACATGTGTAGAAGCACTTCGCGAAGCTGGATGTGAAGTATTAGGAATCGTATCAATCTTCACATATGAGTTAGAAGCAGGAAAAGAAAAACTAGAAGCAGCTAACGTAGCATCATACTCTTTAAGCGACTACAGTGCATTAACTGAAGTAGCAGCAGAAAAAGGTATGATCGGACAAGCTGAAACGAAAAAATTACAAGAGTGGCGTAAAAATCCAGCTAACGAAGCTTGGATCACAGCGTAACACGAAAAAAACGACTGCGGGGGAACGCGGTCGTTTTTTTATATCATTGTTATAATTTCATGTAACGAACAGATAGTAGGAATATCGTACTTGAGTTGTGAGTTATCCCGATTCAACCATATCCCTTGCATCCCAGCTGCTGTACTACTAATCGCATCAGTCTATAATCGATCGCCAATATAATAGCAGTCTTTCATTTCAAGATTCGATTGTAATACACTACTGTGAAAAATTTCAGGATCTGGTTTCGATATCCCAAGTTCACTAGAAGTAAATATATATTTGAAATATTGTAGAATGTTTAGAGTAGTTAACTTTTCGACTTGTTGCTCATATTCACCATTACTAATGATACCTAATGAGTACCCTTTTTCCTGCAAGGTCTGTAATGTATAGTTTACATCTTCAAACGCGGTCCAGTTGTTCTTATATAGTTCTATATATTGATTGAATTTATGCTGAGATTCCTCGGGGGATAAGTTTACTCCATATGCTTTAAATAAATGATACATTCGCATCCTTTGTTGTTCCTGAAAAGATAATTCTTTGGACAAAAATTTGTTGAAATATTCTTCTGATAATTCATGCCAGACTTTCGTGGCCTCTAATTCATTGCCTGAAAAAATAGTATTATATATTTGAAAAAAATCTATAATACCATTTCTTTCAGCAGCCTCATATTCAAGTAAAGTTCCATCAATATCAAAGAAAATCATATTACAATCTCCTTAACTACTTAGTGCTTTCTGCAAGCTTATATCCTTTTACAAACAATAGAGTCACATAAGAAACAATAAATGAGAAAATGCTATACATGCCGACCCAAAAGAAAAATTTTGGAGTAAAGGCGATAACACCTATTATTAAAAAACTAGCAAACGTTACAATCGGCATTACGTAATACGTTTTCGTCTTGCGCGTTCCAATAACAGAAACGATAAAGATAAGTAACGGACAAATTAATAAGACGAAAATCAATTCATTCATAGTTATGTCCCCTTTTCTAATTGCAGTAATCTGTTTCTCGTAAACGTTTTGAAAAAATTACTCTCCTAATATAATTTCGCTAAGGGATAACGAATCCCTGTTGAAAACCAGTAATTCATGATGAATTTTACAAGAAAAAACGTAAGCAAGAGAACACTTGCTTACGTTATAAAATAAACATCGCAAAGATAGTGGTGACAATTAAACCGATAACAACCGGTAAAAAGTTTCGGCGTGCCAGTTCAAATGGATCTACCTTGCAAATTGCAGCAGCAGGAATAAGCGCCCAAGGAATTAACGTCCCGCCCCCGGTCCATATAGCCGCAATTTGTCCGAGTGCTGTTAATGTAGCTGTTCCATGACCTAAAGCTGTTCCGAAAAGGTTTGCAATGGAACCAGCAAGCGATATACCGGAAAAACCAGATCCATCTAAGCCTGTTATGACACCAACGATAGTTAATGTTCCCGCTGATACGTATTGGTTTAAAGGAACAGTTTGAGATAAAGCGATGCCTAAGTCGTTAATGATTCCGTGTGAACCTTTCGGTAAATAGTCTCCGATAATTTTCACAAAGCCACTATCTCCTAAATAAAAGAGTGCAGCGATAGGAATAACTGGTCCGAAAATTTTAAAGCCAAATTGGAGCCCTTCTATGAAATAATCGGTCGTTTTATTCAGTCCATTACCTTTGTAGGCGATGAGAGAAATGATGATAATCATAATAACAGTCGTTCCGCCGATAAGTGCAGTTGCGTCGCTTCCTTGTAGTTTAAATTGAATCATGCAAAGGATATCAATGATATATATGATAGGAATACATATAGCGAGCCATTTTTTTATGCGAGGAGATAATGAAGAGAGCGTTTTAGAAGAATCAGTTGATGGCATAGATTCTTGTATAGATAAGCCTGTATGAAACTCTTTTCGTAAGAAGAAAAAAGCGACGGAAGTTGTCACAATGCCCATAACGATAACGAGTGGAACACTTGCAGATACGACGCTGGAAACAGGGAGACCAGCCGCGTCTGCAGTTAATTTCGGTGCACCTTGAATAACGAAGTCGCCAGATAAGGCGATGCCGTGCCCAAATAAGTTCATAGCAATTGCAACCCCAATTGGAGGAAGGCCGACACGTACAGCAACCGGTAATAAAATAGCTCCCATTAAGGCGACAGCTGGAGAAGGCCAAAAGAAGAAAGAAATGGTCATCATTAAAAGGCCGATAATCCAGTAGGCGAGTGTAGGTGTACGAATCATTTTTGTAAATGGTGAAATCATCGTATCATTTATGCCAGTATGAACGAGTAAATTGCTCATTGATACGATAATGGAGATGATTAATATAGTTGGTAATAGCTCAGTAATGGCGTAAATGAAACTTTGAAAAATCCCGCTAATGGCAAGAGGGATAGAACTTGTTGCAGTTAATGCTAATAAAAAGATAAAAACGATACAAATGATAGTCGTATCTTTCCGGAGAATAAAAAAGGTAATAATAGTGAGTAAACAAATAATGTAGAGAGCGTGTAATAGCGTTAATTCAACTCCCATAACATTCACATCCTTTAGGCATTCGTGTAGTTTATTGTATGAAAGCAGTGAAAGTATGTGAGTATAGGAAAAAGAAAAAAGTAAAATTTCATGTACTGTAATGATGAGAACGATAAATGGATGTTACAATACAGTTAATCCTAAAAAATGAATAAAAGAAAGTGCCACCTTATCTGGTGGCACTTTCTTATTTTACTGCATGAGCTTTTTGCATCTTCCTAATTAAGCGAATTTGTCCGCGATGATTGATTTCATCTTCAAATACGTGAAACCATTTAAAGTAGTTGTTAGCTGGTTTGTTATACCAAAAGTCTGTCGTTTTAAATAGCCATTCATCAGGTAAAGATTGAAATGTTTCAATTGTTTTAGAGCGTACTTCTTGTAATGTATTAATGTAAAATTCTAAAGAGTTTCCCTTTATTTTTTCTCGTCCAAGATTCCCTAACTCAATAGCTGGCAACCAATGTTCTAATTCAACTTCCGTCGGTTCACGATCCTCAAAGGTATGGATTTGGTAGTAAAATTCAATAGCAGCCATGTGATATAACAGCATGCCAATTGAATTGGCTTCTTTATCATATAAATAATCAAGTTCTTCAATTGTTAAACTTTCCACTGCTTGCATTGTTGTATAACGAGCGTAATTCATCATGGAAACAAGTTTTGAAAACTCAACTTGTAAACCATCTATTTTATCAATTACAAAATTCAATTTAAATTCCCCCTCTTTAAATGAACACTCCAGAGAAGGAATTCTATGTGTAGAAAAAAACTCCTTTTAAAAAGGCCATGATTTTAACAAGGGATTACAATTAGTTCTCTATTTGATTTTGTAATAACTTCATATCCGTCTTTTGTAATGACGATATCATCTTCAATTCTACAACCGCCCCAGTTCGGTATGTAAATGCCCGGCTCAACTGTAACAACCATACCTTCTTGTAAAGTTACCTTACTTTCTTGGGATAGGCGAAGCGGTTCATGTATTTCTAACCCAAGACCGTGCCCAGTAGAGTGGCCAAAGTATTGACCGTATCCATGTTCTGTAATGTAATCCCTCGTTACATCATCGATACTTTTCGCAGTTTCTCCAGGCTTAATCGCTTCAGTCCCACGTTTTAACGCTTCTCGTACAACATTGTATATTTTTTTGAATTCTTCCGATGGTTCCCCTATTGCTACGGTACGTGTTATATCGGAACAATATCCGTCGTAAAGTGCACCAAAGTCTAATGTAACGATGTCGCCTCGTTCAATTATTTTATTTGATGCAACTCCATGTGGAAGAGAAGAACGAACACCAGAAGCTACAATAATTTGAAATGATGAAGATGTAGCACCTTTTTTTCGCATGAAAAATTCTAATTCATCTCGTACAGCATTTTCACTTATTCCTGGTTTTAGAAACGTAAGGATATGATGAAATGCTTCGTCCGCGATATTAGCTGCAATTTTCATTGTTTCTATTTCAGGCGTGTCTTTAATGATACGAATATTTTCGATAATTTCGCACACTTGAATCATTTCCGCCTGTACGTATTTTTGCAAGTTTTTATATTGTTGCAATGTCATGTTGTTTTCTTCAATTCCAAGTTTTTGAATGTTTAATTTCGATACTTGATGTGCAATTTCTTTTTCTAAATTTCCTTTATGCATAATAATTTCAGCATCTTTTATTTGTGATTTCGCTTGATCTACATAGCGGAAATCAGTGATGAAAACAGCTTGATCGGCAGAGATTAAGACGACGCCAGCACTACCTGTAAAGCCTGTTGCATATTGGCGGTTTTCTTTTTTTGTAATAAGTAACCCGTCAATTTCATAGTTTTGTAGTTGATTTTGGATTTTATTAATTTTTAAAGTCATGTTAATTCCTCCTATTCATAGTATTGAATAAAGCAAATAGCGTGCCAAAATGTATATTTGAAGAAAGGATAGTAGGGACAACATATATTTTAGGGGAGATAAAAAAATAGCCCGTAATTTGTGGGAGACGGTTTGTTCATAAAATCTAGATTGCTTCAATGAATAGCAGGGGGATGGGGGAAAAATGATTGGAGTTACACTTGTACTTTATTTACATGCTGTAAAAAAATTTATACAAATGTGAAATGATACTGTCAATTTTTTTGACAATATTGAATGGATATAGCAACGAAATTGAAAACATATAAAAAATGCGCTGCATACAAGCAACGCATTTTTTTATTTACGCTTTTAATTTCATTACAATATCAGCATCTGGTGTTACATATACGGTTTGCTGATTGTCGTACGTAACAAAACCAAGTTTTGCACCACTCGGTTTTTTGACATGGCGTATTTTGGTGAAATCAACAGGTACAGAGCTAGACTCTTTCGCTTTACTGTAATAGGCAGCAATTTTGGCAGCTTCTAGTAAAGTTTCTTCAGCAGGCTCTAAAGAACGAATGACAACGTGAGAGCCAGGTATGTCTTTCGTATGTAACCAAATTTCATCACGGCGGGCAAACTTCGTTGTTAAATAATCATTTTGTTTATTGTTTTTACCAACGAAAATCTCTGTGCCATCACTTGCTACATATTTATCTAATACTGGTTTAGTAGGCTTTTTCTTTGCGTTTTTCGTTTTGCGATTGCGCACATAACCTTCTTCAGCTAATTCCTCACGAATTTCTTCAATATCTTTTGAAGAAGCAGCTTCCATTTGTTGAAGTAAGCTATCAAAATAAAGAATTTCTTCATTTGTTTTTTCGATTTGTTCTTCTACAACAGCAACCGAATTTTTTGCTTTTTGATACTTTTGGAAATAGCGTTGTGCATTTTCAGATGGTGTTTTTAAAGGATCTAATGTGATTTTTACAGTTCCACCATCCTCATCGTAATAATTAACGACCTCAATATCTTTATCGCCCTTTTTTAAAGCGTACATATTGGCTGTAAGTAGCTCTCCAAATAGTTGATATTTATCTGCTTTTCCAGCATCTTGCAGTGTTTTTTCGAGTTTAATGAGTTTTTTCTCGTTTTTATTTTTTTCGTTTTGCATAAAGCGTTCTAAATCATGAGCTTGTTGTTTTACACGATCACGTTCTGCTTTGCCAAAGAAGAAACGATCTAACAATTCGCTCACTGATGAGAATGTTTTTTCTTCTCCTTGCAAGTGTGTAAGAGGGAAAAGATAAAAGAATTCTTTTCCATTTGCAGTAATCATTGTAGGTGTATATGCATGAGATAGTAATGGTGTTTGTATAGAGAAAAATGCTTCTGATAATGCTTTCTCGTTTACCATACCGGCTTTCTTTACTACTTCTTTTGCAAATAATGGGGATATTCCCATGAAAGCACCAACCAGTTGTTTATCCATATTTCCAGATAGAAAGTCTAGCGGTCTAATAAAATCATCTGCGGTTTCAATTTGCAGAGGATTGATTTTATGTTGGGCTGGTGGCGCGACGTACTCAGCACCAGCATATACAGTTCGGTGACGGTTTACGGCTAATGAAACGTGTTTTAAGCTATCTAAAATCACGTTTGTTTTCGTATCTAATAAGATAATGTTACTATGTCGTCCCATTATTTCAATTACTAATGTTTTTAATGATTCGTCTCCGATTTCATTACGACTGCGAACTGTAATTTGAATAATGCGTTCTAAGTCGATTTGTTCAATTTTTTCAATAAATCCACCTTCTAAATGTTTGCGAAGAAGCATACAGAACATCGGCGGTATTGCTGGCGAATCGTAGTTTTGATTCGTTAAGTGCATACGCGCATATGTAGGATGAGATGAAAGAATTAGTTTTTGGTTCTTTCCATTCGCTCGAATATGTAATAAAATCTCGTATTTTGAAGGTTGATATATTTTGGAAATTCTTCCTGTGTAAAGAGAATTTTCAATTTCATGTGTAATCGCTCTTGTAAATAATCCATCGAATGCCATAAATGAACACTCCTTTCTAACTAAATGTTAATTATAGCATTTTTTTGGACGAGGCTGAATAAGCTTTCAATAGAGTATGTCTGGAATCAGGAGGTCGATAGCAGGATGAACTGGTATGGAATGCGAGCACATGAAGTGGAAGAAAGAACGAATACGAATGTAAAGGTTGGACTTACAGAGAAAGAAGCAGAAGGGCGAGTAAAGAAATTTGGTACTAATGAATTAGAAGAAGCAAAAAGGCCTTCTGCACTAATGGTATTTTTAGCACAGTTTAAAGATTTCATGGTACTCGTTTTGTTTGGAGCAACAATTGTTTCTGCGTTTTTAGGTGAATACATTGATTCTATTGCTATTGTTGCCATTGTTATTATCAATGGTATTCTCGGCTTTTTTCAAGAAAGAAAAGCTGAAAAATCATTGGAAGCTTTAAAGGAACTAGCTGCCCCGCAAGTTACTGTAATGCGGAATGGAAAGTGGGTAAAAGCACCATCTAAAGCACTTGTTTTAGGTGATATTATTAAGTTTTCCAGTGGTGATCGTATTGGGGCTGATGTGCGTCTTGTTGAGGCATCAAGTTTATATATTGAAGAGTCTGCTTTGACAGGGGAGTCCGTACCTGTACAAAAGAAGGTAGAAGCACTGCAAGGGCAAGATGTTGCAATTGGGGATCAAAAAAATATGGCTTTTATGGGGACAATGATTACGCGAGGATCTGGTACAGGAGTCGTTGTAGCAACTGGTATGAATACAGCGATGGGGCAAATTGCAAATATGTTGCAAAATGCAGAGCAAATGGAAACGCCACTGCAAAGAAGGTTAGAACAGCTCGGAAAAATATTAATTATTGTAGCTCTTATTTTGACAGCGCTCGTTGTATTGGCTGGTGTGTATCAAGGGAATGAAGTATATCATATGTTTTTAGCTGGCGTATCGCTAGCTGTTGCGGCTATTCCAGAAGGATTGCCAGCAATTGTTACAGTAGCTTTATCACTTGGTGTACAGCGTATGATAAAAAAGAGAGCAATTGTAAGGAAGTTACCGGCCGTAGAAACGTTAGGCTGCGCTTCTGTTATATGCTCTGATAAAACGGGAACAATGACACAAAACAAAATGATGGTAACACATATGTGGTCAGGCGGAGAATTGTGGAAAGTGACAGGGCAAGGATATGAACCTAATGGCTCTTTTATGAAAGGTGAAAAAGAAGTGAATCCAGCTAAGACAAAATCACTTTATCAGCTACTTGCATTTGGTTCACTATGTAACAATGCAAATATTATGCAAAAGAAAAAGGCGTACGTATTAGATGGGGATCCAACAGAGGGAGCGCTTGTAGCTGCAGCAATGAAAGCTGGGATAACACGTGAGGCATTGAAAGGGAAATTTGAAATTATTCGTGAATTTCCATTTGATTCAACTCGAAAAATGATGAGTGTTATTGTACGAGATCGAGAGGGGAAAAAGTTTATTGTTACGAAAGGAGCACCGGATGTTCTTTTGCAAATGAGTCAAACAATCTTATGGGGGGATAAGCAGCAGCCGTTAAGTGAGCTATATAGAAAAGAAGTACAGGCGGCTATTCATAGCTTAGGTAGTCAAGCGCTTCGAACAATTGCAGTTGCGTTTAAACCTTTAAAAGTCACGGATTCTATTGAACATGAAAGAGACGTTGAAAAAGATTTTATGTTGGTTGGGATACAAGGTATGATTGACCCGCCAAGGCCAGAAGTCGCGCAGGCGGTAAAAGAGTGTAAAGAAGCTGGTATTCGAACAGTAATGATTACAGGTGATCATAAAGTGACAGCAATGGCGATTGCTGAACAATTAGGAGTTTTACCACCAGATGGACGCGTTGTTGAAGGAGTAGAACTCGCGAATATGGATGTGGAGGAATTAGAAAATGTTGTAGAAGATACGTATGTATTCGCTCGTGTATCACCTGAGCATAAATTGAAAATTGTTAAAGCATTGCAAAATCAAGGACATATAGTAGCGATGACAGGTGATGGAGTGAACGATGCTCCAGCTATAAAAACAGCGGATATTGGGATAGCGATGGGGATTACAGGGACAGATGTTGCAAAAGAAGCCTCTTCACTTGTTTTACTAGATGATAATTTTGCTACAATTAAGTCAGCGATTAAAGAAGGAAGAAATATATACGAGAACATACGTAAGTTCATTCGCTACTTATTGGCGTCAAATGTTGGAGAAATTTTAGTTATGTTATTTGCGATGTTACTTGCATTACCACTGCCGATGGTTCCTATTCAAATTTTATGGGTGAACTTAGTTACTGATGGTTTACCAGCGATGGCATTAGGTTTGGATAAGGCTGAAGGAGATGTGATGAAGAGAACACCGCGTCACCCGAAAGAAGGGGTATTCGCTAGAGGGCTTGCGTGGAAAATAATAAGTCGAGGGTTTTTAATTGGAGCAGTGACGTTAGTGGCGTTTATTATTGCGTATAACCAACATCCAAATGAACTGAAATATGCACAAACTGTAGCGTTCGCGACGTTGGTACTTGCACAGCTTATTCATGTATTTGATTGTCGTAGTGAGCATTCTGTCTTTCACCGTAATCCATTTGGGAACGTGTATTTAGTAGGGGCGGTTATTATTTCGTTACTACTTATGCTAGTGGTTATATATTATCCACCGTTACAACCGATCTTTAGCACAATGCCGATACAAGCAAGAGATTGGTTATTAATTGGAGGTTTGTCATCAATTCCGACTTTCTTACTAGTAGGTTCTTTATTAACAGGGAAAAAGGCTAAGAAGAAAAAGCCGATGTTATATAAGAAGGGATTAAACTTGAAATAGTCAATGTTATGAAAATGTGATATAATTTACAGAAGGTAGTAGAGCCTTGTCTCTATTACCTTTTTCATTGAGTTATTTTATGGCTTGGATGTGATAAAAATGATTTCTAGTATGACAGGGTTTGGAAGATCGAAAGTAGAAAGTGATACTTTTCAAATTACAGTAGAAATGAAATCGGTGAACCACCGTTTTTTAGAGATGAGTATTCGACTTCCTAAGCAAATGATGGTATTTGAGGACAAAATTCGTAAAATAATTGCACAGCAAGTTCGACGTGGACGCATTGAAGTGTCTATTAGTATAGCGGGTGAAGGACTTGTTGAAAGAAAATTAAGTGTGAATTGGTCACTTCTTGAGCAGTACCAATCGATGATGGAAGATATAAAAGGGAAATTTCAATTACAAGATTCTATTACACTTCAGCAATTAATGGCAATGCCAGAAGTAACAGCAATTGAAGAAATAGAAAATGTAAATGAACATTTTGAGAACAGTTTATATGAGGCTGTTCGTCAAGCTGCTCATATGTTGAAAACGATGAGAGATGGCGAAGGAGAACGATTACATAAAGATATAGCGTATCGTTTACAAGAGATTAGCAATTGTGTAAATGCAATTATTCCACATGCACCAATTGTTACACAAAAATATCGTGAACGATTAGAAAATCGCTTAAAAGAATTACATAATCAAGATCTAGATGAACAAAGATTGCTAACAGAAGTCGCAATCTTTGCAGAGCGTTGTGATATTCATGAAGAGTTAGTTCGTTTGCAAAGTCATTTAGAGCAATTTCGTGAAACATTGCAGATTGAAGAGCCTGTTGGAAGGAAAATGGATTTCATCGTGCAAGAGATGCATAGAGAAATTAATACGATTGGTTCTAAGGCAAATGACTTAACAATTTCAAAATATGTTGTAGAAATGAAAAATAACCTTGAAAAAATTCGTGAACAAGTACAAAATATTGAGTAGCTTTCAAAAAATATATAAAGTTATACGTGGTGGAGAAATCGGATAGACTTACTAGGAGGCGCAAACTATGGCCATGCGGTTTTTAAATATTGGATACGGAAATATTGTATCTGCTCATCGAATTATTGCTATTGTAAGTCCGGAGTCAGCTCCTATTAAACGAACAGTACAGGAAGCACGCGAACATAATGCTTTGCTTGATGCTACGTATGGGAGAAAAACAAGGGCGGTTATTGTTATGGATGATGGGCATGTTGTATTAAGTCCAATTCAACCAGAGACGATTGCACATCGTTTGAATAATAAAGAAGATTTAAGTGAGGAAGGGTAGGTTTTACATATTTATGAGAAGTAGAAGAGGATTGCTCATCGTTCTTTCAGGGCCTTCTGGGGTTGGAAAAGGGACGGTTCGTAAAGAGCTGTTTAGCCATGAGGATACACGTTTTCAGTACTCTATTTCAGTAACGACACGTAAGCCGCGTGAAGGTGAAGTAGATGGTGTGGATTATTTCTTTAAAGAAAGAGAAGAATTCGAGGAAATGATTCGTAATGAAAAATTACTTGAGTGGGCTGAGTTCGTAGGTAATTATTACGGAACACCGATTGACTATGTTGAAAAAACATTACAAGAAGGAAAAGATGTATTCTTAGAAATTGAAGTGCAAGGAGCAATTCAAGTTAAGAAAGCTTTCCCAGAAGGTGTATTTATTTTCTTAGCACCTCCAAGTTTATCTGAACTAAAGAGCCGTATTGTCGGACGTGGTACAGAGACTGAAGATGTTATTGAAAATCGTTTAACTGTAGCGAAAGAAGAAATCGAGATGATGGACGCTTACGACTATGTAGTAGAAAACGATCAAGTTGAATTAGCTTGTGATAGAATTAAAGCAATTGTGGTTGGCGAACATTGCCGCCGCGAAAGGGTAGCAAAATATTATAAAGAAATGACGGAGGGTCTATAATTATGTTAAATCCATCAATTGACTCATTACTACAAAAAATCGATTCTAAGTACACATTAGTAACAGTAGCTGCAAAACGCGCGCGTGAAATGCAACTTGCTAATAACTGTGTTGTAGAAAAACCTGTTTCTCATAAATGTGTAGGTAAAGCATTAGAAGAAATCGATGCAGAAGCATTAAGCTACGTACCAAGTGAAGATAAAGTAGCTGAATAAGCCTTTGCCTTCGACAAAATAAAACATAGACTTTATAATTTTCTATGTAACGGTAACAACCTATTTACAAGTAGGTTGTTATTTTTTTACGAAAGGAATGAAATATCGGTACTGACGAGCTGAGAATTCTATTTCAGTATTATAAGTTTGAAAAAGAAAGAGGACGAGTCATATGCTAAAAGGGAAAAAGATACTTCTATGTGTAACAGGAGGCATTGCGGTTTTTAAAGCAGCTGCGTTAACGAGTAAATTGACACAATCTGGCGCGATTGTAAAAGTAATGATGAGTGAGTCGGCAATGAAGTTTGTTACGCCTCTTACATTCCAAGCGCTTTCTCGCCATGATGTATATACGGATACATTTGATGAGAAAGACTCAGCTGTTATTGCTCATATTGATTTAGCAGATTGGGCGGATGTTGTACTTGTCGCACCTGCTACTGCCAATTGTATTGGAAAGTTAGCTGGTGGTATTGCAGATGATATGATTACAACTACTTTGTTAGCTACTACAGCTCCGGTATGGATTGCGCCTGCTATGAATGTGCATATGTATGAAAATAAAATAGTTCAAAAAAATATGATGACATTGAAAACGCTAGGATATACATTTATTGAGCCTGGGGAAGGCTTTTTAGCATGTGGATATGTAGCGAAGGGACGACTAGAAGAACCAGAAGCAATTATTGCACGGTTAGAGGAAGCTTTCTCAGAACACAAACCATTGCAGGGAAAAAGAATATTAATAACTGCTGGCCCAACACGTGAAAAGGTTGATCCAGTTCGTTTTATGACGAATTTTTCTTCTGGAAAAATGGGGTATGCGATTGCGGAAGTGGCAGCAAATTTAGGCGCTGATGTTATACTCGTTTCAGGACCGACAGCATTAAATCCACCGTTACATGTAACGACAGTACAAGTGGAATCTGCACAAGATATGTTAGAAGCAGTTCTTCAACATTATCAAAACGTAGACGTTGTCATTAAAACAGCAGCAGTTGCAGATTATCGTCCGAAATATGTGCATGAGAATAAAATGAAAAAGCAAAATGGTGATGCTGTCATTGAACTTGAAAGAACGGTGGATATTTTAAAAACGTTAGGTCAGAAAAAGGATAAACAGTTACTTATCGGTTTTGCTGCTGAAACGACAAATGTAGAGGAATATGCAACGAAAAAACTACGTGAGAAAAATGCAGATATGATTGTCGCGAATGATGTAAAAGCACAAGGAGCTGGATTTGGCACGGATACGAATATTGTAACAATGTATAGAAAAGATGGAAAAGTTATTGAGTTGCCACTTTTAATGAAAAAAGAGGTAGCTCGTGAAATATTGAAGCAAATTGAAATGATGTTAGAAGATGATCGTTTATGAAATTTGCAAGTGTAATTGTTGATGTACCTGCCCGTCAGACAGATCGACCATTTGATTACATTATCCCTAAAAAATGGGAAGATATTGTACAGACAGGAATGCGTGTAGTAGTTCCGTTTGGGCCAAGAAAATTGCAAGGTTTTATTATTGGGATTAAAGATTCGGTGGATGTAGAAAGTAAGAAGTTAAAGACAATCCATGAAATATTAGATGTAACACCGGTTTTAAATGATGAATTATTAAAGCTTGGATATTGGCTTACAAGTGAAACGTTATGTTACATGATTTCAGCTTTTCAAGTGATGCTTCCAACTGCGATAAAAGCAACGTATAAAAAACGTCTACAACTTTGTAAACAGGAAGAAATAGCACCTGAAATACTATATTTATTTCAGGATAAAGAAGCAATTGATTTTGAAGTAATCGAGCAACAGCCACATTTATACCGAACTATTCAACAAGAAATTAAAAATGGTACGGTTGAAGTCGTTTATCAAGTGAAAGATAAAGTACAAAAGAAGAAGCAAAGAGTGGTTCAGCCGGAGTTGCCAGAAGATAAATTGGAATTAGCGGCATTTGAACTGAAAAGTAAAAAACAACAAGATGTACTTTATTATTTTGTGGAAAATTATAAAAGTGTACCGTTGAAAGTAATTACAGAAGAGTTACAAATAACAGATACTCCAATAAAAGCACTTGTTAAAAAGGGATTCATTTCAGAAAAGTATGTGGAAGTATACCGAAATCCGTATGACGATGATGATTTTGAACAAACAAAACCATTTCCACTTACGGAGGAACAAAAACAAGTTATTACACCGATTTTATCATCAATTACAAATGAAACTTATAATCCATTTTTACTATATGGTGTTACAGGAAGTGGAAAGACAGAAGTATATTTACAATCTATAGCAGCAGTGCTCAAGAAAGGAAAAGAAGCTATCGTTCTTGTTCCTGAAATTGCACTAACGCCCCAAATGGTGGATCGTTTTAAAGGTAGGTTTGGCTCGCAAGTTGCAGTTCTTCATAGTGCGTTGTCTGTTGGAGAAAAGTATGACGAGTGGCGTAAGATTTTAAGAAAAGAAGTGAAAGTTGTAGTTGGTGCGCGTTCAGCTGTTTTTGCGCCTTTTGAGAATTTAGGGATTATTATTATTGATGAAGAGCATGAATCAAGTTACAAACAAGAAGATAATCCGAGGTATCATGCAAGAGATGTAGCTGTCTGGAGAGGACAATATCATAAATGTCCTATCGTTCTTGGTAGTGCGACACCAACACTTGAATCGTTTGCAAGGGCGAAAAAAGGTGTTTATGAACTATTAACAATGGAAAAACGTATGAATGAACAAGCTTTACCAACGGTAGAGATTGTTGACATGCGAGAAGAACTTCGTGACGGGAATCGATCAATGTTTTCTAAGGCGCTGCATGAAAAAATAGCAGATCGATTAGAAAAGAAAGAACAAATGGTACTCTTTTTAAATAGAAGAGGTCATTCTACATTTGTTATGTGCCGTGATTGTGGGTATGTTGTCCAATGTCCGCATTGTGATATTTCATTGACATATCATAAAATGAATCATCGTTTAAAATGTCATTATTGTAGTTACGAAGAGAATATGCCAACTGAGTGTCCAGCTTGTCAAAGTACATACATTCGTTTCTTTGGTACAGGTACACAAAAGGTAGAAGAAGAAATTACAAAACTATTTCCAGAGGCGCGAGTCATTCGAATGGATGTAGATACGACAAGTCGAAAAGGAATGCATGAAAAATTATTAAAGGCGTTTGGGGAAGAAAAAGCAGATATATTACTTGGAACACAAATGATTGCTAAAGGATTAGATTTTCCGAAAGTAACGCTCGTTGGGGTTTTAACTGCAGATACGATGCTTCACTTACCTGATTTTCGGGCGAGTGAAAAGACATATCAGTTATTGACGCAAGTAAGTGGACGAGCGGGTAGACATGAATTGCCAGGGGAAGTTGTGATTCAAACGTATACGCCAGAACATTACAGTATAGAGTTAGCGAAGAACCAACAATATGATGTGTTTTTTGACCAAGAAATGCAAATGAGACGAACAAGACAATATCCCCCATATTACTATGTTGTACTCGTAACTGTATCTCATCCAGAATTATTAAAAGCGGTACAAGTGACGGAAAAAATTGCCTCGTATTTACGAACGCATTGCTCACAGCAAACAATGGTGCTAGGACCAGTTGCTTCAGCGATTCCAAGGATAAAAGATAGATATCGTTATCAATGCATGATAAAATACAAACGGGAACCAAACTTAAAGAACGTGCTCAAAATGGTAAATGAACATTATCAAGCAGAAATGCAAAAAGAGCTACAAATCTCAATTGATTTTAATCCAACAATGTTAATGTAGCGGAGGGAAATATGGCAGTTTTAGAAATAATAAAGCATCCAAATGAAGTGTTAGAAACACCATGCGAAAGAGTAATTAACTTTGATAAAAAGTTAGTGAAATTGTTGAAAGATATGCATGAAACAATGTTAATTGCGGACGGAGTCGGTTTAGCTGCGCCTCAAGTAGGTGTAAGCTTGCAAGTAGCGGTTGTTGATGTCGATGATGATACTGGGAAAATCGAGTTAATCAATCCATCAATATTAGAAAAACGTGGTGAACAAGTAGGTCCCGAAGGCTGTTTAAGCTTCCCGGGACTTTATGGTGAAGTAGAACGTGCCGATTATATTAAAGTAAGAGCGCAAAATCGCCGTGGGAAAGTATTCTTATTAGAAGCGGAAGGATTTTTAGCGCGTGCAATTCAACATGAAATTGATCATTTACACGGTGTTTTATTTACATCGAAAGTGACAAGATATTATGAAGAAAACGAACTAGAATAGGTGTTAAAAGGAGCGGTTTTTAAATGATAAAAGTAGTGTTTATGGGAACACCGGACTTTTCAGTGCCGGTGCTTCGTCGTCTTATTGAAGATGGCTATGAGGTAGTAGGTGTTGTGACGCAACCTGATCGTCCAGTAGGTAGAAAAAAAGTATTAACACCTACACCTGTTAAAGTTGAAGCGGAAAAACATGGTATCCCTGTGTTACAGCCGTTAAAAATTCGTGAAAAAGATGAATATGAAAAAGTATTGGCATTAGAGCCAGATTTAATTGTAACAGCTGCATTTGGGCAGATTGTACCAAATGAAATTTTAGAAGCACCAAAGTATGGGTGTATTAATGTTCACGCTTCTTTACTTCCTGAACTTCGTGGTGGTGCACCAATTCATTATGCAATTATGGAAGGTAAAGAAAAAACAGGTATTACAATTATGTATATGGTAGAAAAATTGGATGCTGGTGATATCTTAACGCAAGTGGAAGTTGAAATTGAAGAGCGTGAAACGACAGGCTCATTATTTGATAAATTAAGTGAAGCAGGAGCACACCTTCTATCTAAAACAGTGCCTTTATTAATTCAAGGTAAGTTAGAACCGATTAAACAAAACGAAGAAGAAGTAACGTTTGCGTACAATATAAAACGTGAGCAAGAGAAAATTGATTGGACAAAAACAGGTGAAGAAGTATACAATCACATTCGCGGATTGAATCCATGGCCAGTTGCTTATACAACATTAGCAGGACAAGTTGTTAAAGTATGGTGGGGGGAAAAAGTGCCTATAACTGAACCGGCTGAAGCAGGTACGATTGTTGCAATCGAAGAAGATGGTTTTGTTGTAGCAACGAGTAATGAAACAGGTGTTAAAATTACTGAATTGCAACCTTCTGGTAAAAAGCGTATGAGTTGTTCACAATTTTTACGTGGAACAAAACCTGAAATTGGAACGAAGTTAGGAGAAAATGCATGAGACAAAATGTTCGTGAATTAGCTCTTGATGGTTTAATTCAAGTGGAAAAAAGTGGTGCATATAGCAACTTACTTTTAAATAATCTAATTGAAAAAAGTGCAATTGATAGAAAAGATATTGGTTTATTAACTGAAATTGTATATGGAACGATTCAACGTCGTGACACATTAGATTATTATTTACAGCCTTTTTTAAAAAAGAAGGTTGAGGCGTGGGTAAGAGTATTGCTTCGCTTATCTTTATATCAAATGATTTATTTAGACCGAGTGCCAGAAAGAGCGGCTATTCATGAAGCGGTTGAGATTGCAAAGCGTCGCGGGCATAAAGGAATTGCTGGTATGGTGAACGGTGTATTACGTTCGATTCAGAGAGAAGGTGTACCTTCTGTAGATGAAATCAAGGATCCAGTAGAACGTCTTGCAATTACAACAAGTCATCCAGTTTGGCTTGTCCAAGAGTGGACTTCAGAATACGGTTTAGAAACTGCAGAAAAAATGTGCGAAGTAAACATGTTACCCCCTGTACCAACAGCGCGTGTGAATGTTGATAAGGTAACTGTAGAAGAAGCGATTGAGTTGTTAGCAAGTGAAGGTATAGAAGCAAAACGTGGTGACTTATCAGATGATGCTATTCAGATTGAAAGAGGAAATGTAGCGCATACAGAAGCGTTTAAAAAAGGATTTCTTTCTATTCAAGATGAAAGTTCTATGCTTGTAGCACGCGCTTTAGAACCGAATACGGGAGATGCAGTTCTTGATAGTTGTGCTGCTCCAGGCGGAAAAACAACGCATATCGCGGAACGATTAAAGGGAACTGGTAAGGTCATGTCCCTTGATTTACATGCACACAAAGTACGTTTAATTAAACAGCAAGCAGAGCGACTTGGTCTAGAAAATGTCGAAACTAAAGCGCTAGATGCTAGAAAAGTGCAAGAGCACTTTGCAAATGAAACGTTTGATAAAATATTGGTAGATGCACCGTGTTCTGGATTTGGTGTAATTAGACGTAAACCTGATATTAAGTTAGGAAAAGATAAAGGCGATAGTGAAAGATTATCGACGATTCAAATTGCAATACTAGAAAAAATAGCACCATTATTAAAACAAGGCGGTCGTCTTGTTTATAGTACGTGCACAATTGAGAAAATAGAAAATGAACAAGTAATAGAGAAATTTTTACAAGAACATCCTGAATTTGAATGGGATACTACGCTTAAAGAGCGTATGCCAGAAAAATTAACTCCGTATATTGATGAAGGTCAAGTGCAAATTTTACCGCATTATTTTGCGACGGATGGCTTTTATATTGCTTGTTTAAGGAAGAAGGTGTAGCATCATGGAAACGACTGTAAGAAAACAAAAGAAAAATTTAGAAACGAAGAAACCATCAATTTACTCTTTACAACTTCATGAAATGCAAGATTGGTTAAAGGAACAAGGAGAACCGAAGTTCCGTGCTGGACAAATTTTTGATTGGTTATATAAAAAACGTGTAAAAAATTATGAGGATATGTCAAACCTTTCTAAAGGATTGCGTGATAAATTGTCGAATTCCTTTGATATTACTACTTTAAAAACGTTAGTAAAACAAACGTCTTCGGATGGAACAATTAAATTCTTATTCCAATTATATGACGGATATTCTATTGAAACGGTATTAATGCGACACGAATATGGAAATTCCATTTGTGTAACAACGCAAGTTGGTTGTCGTATTGGGTGTACGTTCTGTGCTTCGACACTTGGTGGATTAAAGCGAAACCTAGAAGCTGGAGAAATCGTAGCGCAAGTAGTAGAAGTTCAGCGTGCGCTTGATGAAACAGAAGAACGTGTAAGTTCTCTTGTTGTTATGGGGATTGGAGAACCATTTGATAACTATGATAATTTAATGGGATTCTTACGCATCATTAACCATGAAAAAGGACTTCATATTGGTGCGAGACATATGACTGTTTCGACGAGTGGAATTATCCCGAAAATTTATAAGTTTGCTGAAGAAGATCTACAAATTAATTTTGCGATTTCATTACATGCTCCAAACTCAGAATTACGTTCAAAATTAATGCCGATTAACCGTGCTTATAAATTACCAGATTTAATGGAAGCTATTAAATACTATGTAAATAGAACAGGGCGTCGTATTACTTTTGAATATGGATTATTTGGAGGAGAAAATGACCAAGTAGAGCATGCTGAAGAGCTTGCTGCGCTCTTAAAAGGTGTAAAATGTCATGTGAACTTGATTCCGGTAAACTACGTACCTGAACGTGATTATGTACGTACGCCACGTGAACAAATTTTCTTGTTCGAAAAAACGTTAAAAGATCGTGGAGTGAATGTAACGATTCGCCGTGAACAAGGTCATGATATTGATGCAGCCTGCGGTCAGTTGCGTGCGAAGGAGCGCAAAGAAGAGACGAGGTGACGAGATGAAAGCCGTATTTCTATCGGATAAAGGAAAAGTTCGTCAACATAATGAAGATAGTGCAGGAGTTTTTCACAATTTAGATGGAAATGTATTAGCGGTAGTAGCAGATGGAATGGGAGGTCATCGAGCTGGTGATGTAGCTAGCTCGATGACCATTCAATTATTCCATGATTATTGGAAGCAAACACATAATATGAATGAGCCGAAAAAAGTAGAACAATGGTTACATACTAGTGTTGGGATTATTAATGAGCGTATATATGAATATGCTCAGCAAAATGCAGAATGTAATGGTATGGGAACAACGCTTATAATAGCTGTTTGTACACCAAGCTTTGTGACAATAGGGCATATAGGAGATAGTCGTTGCTATATGGTATCAGAAGGAGAAATGACGCTAGTAACGGAAGATCATTCGCTTGTAAATGAGCTTGTGAAACATGGTGAAATTTCAAAGGAAGACGCAGAGTATCATCCGAAAAAGAATGTGTTATTAAGAGCATTAGGAACAGAAGAAAAAGTTGGGTTAGATGTTAAAACGTTGGTGATTGAGGAAGATGATCAATTACTTCTTTGCTCTGATGGGTTATCAAACAAAGTTTCTATTGATGATATGCGACAAATTTTACAGTTAAATGAACAGCTTGAAGGTAAAGGGCAGTGTCTCATTCAATTGGCAAATGATCGCGGTGGAGAAGATAATATCACACTTGTTCTTATTGATTATGCGGGTTCGACAAACGAAAGTAGGTGAAGTGCAACGTGCTGATTGGAAAACGCTTAAATGACCGTTATAAGCTGCTGAAAATGATTGGTGGTGGCGGAATGGCCAATGTATATTTAGCTCATGATGATATACTTGGCCGAGATGTAGCGGTAAAAATATTAAGACTCGACTACTCAAATAACGAAGAGTTTATTAAACGTTTCCATCGAGAAGCGCAGTCTGTTACAACGTTGTCGCATCCAAATATTGTGAATATGTATGATGTCGGAGAAGAAGATGGTATATACTATCTTGTCATGGAATATGTACCAGGACAAACATTGAAGCAATACATAATTGAGCGAGGGATGTTACCTATAGGAGAAGCTCTTGATATTATGGAGCAGTTAACATCCGCTATGGCACACGCCCATCATTTTGAAATTGTGCATCGTGATATAAAGCCGCACAATATTTTAATTCGAGCTGATGGAATAATAAAAGTAACAGATTTTGGAATTGCGACAGCTACAAGTGCAACAACAATTACACATACAAATTCAGTGCTCGGTTCAGTCCATTATTTATCACCAGAACAGGCACGTGGCGGAATAGCAAATAAACAATCAGATATCTATTCTCTTGGGATAGTTATGTTTGAATTGTTAACAGGAAGACAACCGTTTTCTGGCGAATCTGCTGTTGCTATAGCTTTAAAACATTTACAAAGTGAAATCCCATCACCAAAAAGATGGAATGAAAATATTCCGCAAAGTGTTGAAAATATTATATTAAAAGCAACTGCAAAAGATCCGTTCCATCGATATCAATCTGCCAATGCGATGAAGCGAGATATTGAAACTGCGCTATATCCAGAGAGGATAAATGAGCAACCGTTTTACATACCAGAAGATATGGAAGCGACGAAAGCGATTCCGATTATTCAACAAGAACAATTATTTGAAAATGTAAGTGATGAAACGATTGTTTTAAAAGGGAGTAAGGTGGAAGAACCGATAAGAGCAGAAGCAGCTGAGTTAGATAAGAAGAAAAAACGGAGTAACAAGTGGCTTAAAGTTTTAATTTCAACATTTTTATTTTTAGCAATAGGAATAACATTAGCGCTTACGGTTATTCCAGGATTATTTATTCCGAAAGATGTGAAAGTTCCTGATGTGGCTGGTATGAAATACACGACAGCTGTAAATACATTAGTAGAAAAGGGCTTTGAGGTGACGGAGCCTAATATTGTATATACAGATGATGTTGAAGTTGGGGATGTAATAAAAACGGACCCTGTAGCAGGAAGAGTCGTAAAAGAAAACGCTAAAATTACTATCTATCAATCAGGTGGGAAAAAGAAAAGTAAGATGGCGAATTTCACAGGGCAAAACTTTGAGAGTGTAAAAGCTGAGTTAGAAGAAAAATATAAACAAGTTACAGTAAATTATATTGAAAATGATAAGCCGAAAGGTGAAATTGTAGAGCAAATTCCGACGCCTGATCAAATGGTTATAGAAGCGGAGCAAGAACTGAAAATCTGGGTAAGTAAAGGTCCTTATCAAATTAGACCAGGTGACTTTTCGGGGTGGACTGAAAATAGTGTAACTGGTTATTTGAATGAGAGAAAACTAACGTCAGATATAAAACGAGAGTATTCAGATACAGTCGAAAAAGGACTTGTAATTTCGCAATTTCCAAAACCAGGTACACCATTAAAAGAGGGAGATAAAGTAACTATTATTATCTCTGATGGTCAAAAGCCTAAAGTGACTAAAACGGTAAAATTGGACAATATCTCTATCCCATATGAGCCTGCTGTAACAGGTGAAAAAAAGCCGCAAACAATAGAAATTTATAAAGAAGACATGCAGCAAAAAATGGATAGACCGGTTGAAACGAGAACAATTACTGAATCAGCGACTATTTCTTTAGAATTTGTAATTCAAGAAGGTTCAAAGGGACACTATAAAATTGTACGAGATGGAGTAACGATTATTGATAAAGAAGTACCATATCCAACTCAATAATAGTGAAAGTCTACTTATTATTATTGCCTGTTATGCTGTCTACAAAGTGGACGGTATAGCAGGCAAAAATATATGATTCAAAAAGCTAGTAACGTGATGCAGCTGTAAATATTTTTTTGCATTTAATGGGAAATTTAATGTATATTAGCGAAAGTATATATGGTAGGTTTTGAAATCGTTATTTAGAAAATTTAAATCCATTCATTTTTAAATTCAGCATCACCTTATACAAAAAAGGAGAATTCTATGCCACAAGGAAAAATTATAAAAGCTTTAAGTGGGTTTTATTACGTGCAGCATGAAGAAGGGGTTACGCAATGTCGTGGACGAGGTGTATTTAGAAAAAATAAAATTACACCACTTGTAGGAGACCAAGTTGTTTTTCAGGCAGATAATCCAACTGAAGGTTATGTGCTTGAAGTGTTTGATCGAAAAAATGAACTTGTTAGACCTCCTATTGCTAATGTCGATCAAGCGATCCTTGTGTTCTCTGCAGTAGAACCAGATTTTAATCCTGGACTGTTAGATCGATTTTTAGTGCTGATTGAATATCATAACATTAAGCCAATTATTTGTATTAGCAAGATGGATTTAGTAGATGAAAAGATGAAAGCAACTGTTGAAGCTTATGCGAATGATTATCGTGAGATGGGTTATGATGTTTTATTTACTTCTATTAATACGTCAGAAAGTATTGATATATTAAAACCATACTTAGAAAATTGTGTTTCTGTCGTTGCGGGTCAATCTGGTGTGGGGAAATCTTCAATGCTTAATGTGCTACGTCCAGAATTAGAGCTGAAAACAAATGATATTTCCTCCCATTTAGGACGCGGGAAGCATACGACAAGACACGTAGAATTAATTGCAATTGGGAGTGGACTAGTAGCAGATACACCGGGGTTTAGTTCACTAGATTTCATTGATATAGAAGTAGAAGATCTTACATATTGTTTTCCAGAGTTGAAAGAAGCGAGCCAATACTGTAAATTTAGAGGGTGTACACATCTTTCTGAACCGAAATGTGCGGTGAAAGCTGCGGTTGAAGAAGGGAAGATTACAGAATATCGCTATAAGAACTATAAACAATTCGTAGAAGAAATTAGAGAGAGAAAGCCGAGGTATTAGTTATGATTAAAATTGCACCATCGATTTTATCAGCAGATTTTTCAAAATTAGGGGAAGAGATTAAAGATGTAGAAAAGGGCGGAGCGGATTACATTCACGTTGACGTAATGGATGGACATTTCGTACCAAATATTACGATTGGACCGTTAATTGTAGAAGCAATCCGTCCGATTACATCATTACCATTAGATGTACATTTAATGATTGAAAATCCTGATAACTATATCCCGACTTTCGCACAAGCGGGAGCGGATATTATTACTGTTCACGTAGAGGCGTGTCCACATCTACATCGTACAATTCAGTTAATTAAATCTCATGGTATTAAAGCGGGCGTTGTATTAAATCCACATACGCCAGTTTCAGTAATTGAGCATGTATTAGAAGATATAGATATGGTATTACTTATGACAGTAAACCCTGGATTTGGTGGACAGAAGTTTATCCATTCTGTATTACCGAAAATTAAACAAGTTGCAGACATGGTGAAAGAGCGCAATCTAGAAGTAGAAATTGAAGTTGATGGTGGTGTAAATGCTGAAACAGCAAGACTTTGTGTGGAAGCAGGAGCAAATGTACTTGTAGCTGGGTCAGCAGTATACAATCAAAAAGACCGCGGTGAAGCAATTCGCGTAATTCGTGGGTAGTGATGAACTTTTATCCTAGTAAGGTATTTATAGGATAGGGTAAAAATATGTAAAAAGGCAATCTACCGAATGGCAGATTGCCTTTTTACAATGGAAGGGGAAGAAAAAATGATTATTCATATTTTGGCAGGAGGACCTTCGGAATATTGTGCAGATTTTGCTCGATATGAGAATGAGGAAGTAGTGTGGGCAGCGGTTGATAGGGGAGTATACCGTCTATTAAAGAAAGGGATTACACCGGCTGTTGCGTTTGGAGATTACGATTCAGTTACCGAAGAAGAATTAGTATGGATGGGACAGCAAACGAACGAATTACATATTGTTCCGCGAGAAAAAAATCAAACGGATTTAGAAATTGCAATTAACTGGGCATTAGGACAGAAGCCGGCACTAATTCGTATTTTTGGTGCTACCGGTGGAAGGCTTGATCACGGTTTGGCAAATATACAGATGCTTTTAAAAGGGTTAGAAGTAGAGATAGAAATGTGTATTGTGGACAATAAAAATGAAATAACAGTTAAAAAAGTGGGTACACATATAATTGAAGAAAATAAAAATTTTCCTTATGTATCTTTTGTACCAGTTACTGAAATAGTGGAAGGGATTACATTGTTTGGTTTTAAGTACCCGCTTACTAATAAAACAATAGAGTGGGGATCAACACTTTGTATTAGTAACGAACTCGTTGAGGAAAAAGGTACTTTTTCATTTACTTCTGGCATATTAATGTTGATAAGAAGCACTGATTGAAGAAACAATTTTGCTCCTTACATCATATAGTGACCAAGTGGAGTAATGGGGATTAGGAGGGAAACCATGAGATTTTATACAATTAAGTTACCTAAATTTCTTGGTGGAATTGTTCGTGCAATGTTAAATACCTTCAAAAAAGATTAAAAAAAGCACCTATCACCGGTGCTTTTTCCATTGTTATAGTAAAAAAAGAGCCTATCGGCTCTTTTTTTTATTATTAAACACGTTCGATTTTGCCAGATTTTAATGCTCTAGCAGAAACGTAAACACGTTGAACTTTTCCGTCGATGCGTACGCGAACTTTTTGAAGGTTAGCGCCCCACTTACGTTTTGTAGCGTTCATTGCGTGAGAACGAGAGTTACCAGAACGAGCTTTTCTTCCAGTAATAGCACAAACACGAGCCATTTATATTTCCCTCCCTTGATACCTTACCATACGTAATTTTTCAATGTTAGTCTTTTATGCGATGCTAAAAACACTACTATAATTTAACACAACTAAAAAGAGAATGCAACACCGTAGAAAAAAGAAATCAAGAAAATTTACTTGACACTATATGTCAATGAAGAAAAGTTGAAATCCATAAAAATTGCTTGACATATTATAGTGGTACATGTTGTATAATAACAATGGACTATTTTGCTCATCATAAAAAAGTGTAATTTAAAACATAAAATATGAGAGTGAAAAGAAAGAACGATGGAATTTTCTTTAAAAAGATTATATGATAGTAACTAAAGTAGTCTAGCTCACTTTCACCATTTATGAAGGGGGAAACGAGATGTCAATTGAAATTAAAACGAAGTACGGTCAAATTGATATTAGTACAGATGTAATTGCAACAATTGCTGGAGGTGCCGCGGTAGATTGCTACGGTATCGTAGGTATGGCATCAAAAAATCAGTTAAAAGATGGATTAACAGACATTTTACGAAAAGAAAACTTCACTAGAGGTGTTATTGTTCGTAAAGATGAAGATGAAGTACATATTGATATGTATATTATTGTGAGCTATGGTACGAAAATTTCAGAAGTGGCACATAATGTGCAGACGAAAGTGAAATATACATTAGATCAAACTGTAGGACTAGCAGTAGATTCTGTAAACATCTACGTACAAGGAGTTAAAGTAATAAACTTGTAATGTGCATTAAGGAGGAAAATCTGTGTCAATTCAAAAAATTGATGGAAAACGTTTATCACAAATGATCATGCAAGGAGCGAATAATTTAACAAATAATGTTCAGCTTGTTGATGCATTAAACGTATTTCCAGTTCCAGATGGCGATACCGGTACAAACATGAACTTATCTATGACTTCAGGTGCGCGTGAAGTGAAAGCAAATCCTTCACAGCATGCTGGTAAAGTCGGCGTAAGTTTAGCCAAAGGATTATTAATGGGAGCTCGTGGTAACTCTGGAGTTATTTTATCTCAGTTGTTCCGTGGTTTCTCTAAATCCATTGAACAAAAAGAAGAATTAACAACAGTTGATTTTGCTGCAGCACTAGAAGCTGGAGTAGAGGCGGCTTATAAAGCGGTTATGAAACCGATTGAAGGAACGATTTTAACGGTTGCAAGAGAAACGGGTAAATATGCAGTAACAGTTGCGAAAAAACAGCGCGACTTTGTTTTGTTTATGGAAGACGTTGTGAAAGAAGCAAACGCATCGTTAAATCGTACGCCAGATTTATTACCTGTATTAAAACAAGTTGGCGTTGTAGATAGCGGTGGTAAAGGTCTTGTAGTGGTATACGAAGGATTTTTAGCTGACTTAAAAGGAGAAACGATTTCTTCTGATGCACCGACGCAACCATCTATGAATGAAATGGTACGCGCAGAACATCACCGTAGTGTACAAAGCCAATTGAGTACAGAAGATATTAAGTATGGATATTGTACGGAGTTCATGGTGAAATTAGAGGCTGAAAAGGTGAAAGAGCATAATTTCTCTGAACAAAAATTCCGTGAAGATATTAGTGTATATGGTGATTCTCTACTAGTTGTGTCTGATGATGAAATTGTAAAGGTTCATATCCATGCAGAACATCCTGGAGACGCTATGAACTACGGGCAAAAATACGGTAGTTTAATTAAGATTAAAGTAGAAAATATGCGTGAACAGCATACTGCTTTGTTAGATGAACCTACTATGGTTCCTGAGCAACCAGCTCAATCGAAGGAAAAACAACCATATGGTATCGTAACTGTAGCTATGGGTTCTGGTATTAAAACTTTATTTGAGAGCATCGGCGCAACGAAAGTTATCGAAGGTGGTCAAACGATGAATCCAAGTACGGAGGATATCGTGAAGGCAATTGAAGAAGCAAATGCTGAAAAAATCATTATTTTACCGAATAACGGAAATATTGTAATGGCAGCAGAACAAGCGGCATCAGTTGTAGATCAAGAAGTTATTGTTGTTCGTTCGAAAACAGTTCCTCAAGGTATGGCAGCAATGTTAGCATTTAACCCAGTTGGAACGTTAGAAGAGAATGAAGAAAACATGCAAGAAGCTTTATCTCATGTGAAAACAGGTCAAATTACGTATGCTGTACGTGATACGGAAATTGATGGTGTAGCAATTCAAAAAGATGATTTCATGTGTATTGCAGATGGGAAAATTGTATCTACAAATGCTGAAAAAGTAGGAGCTGCGAAGCAATTACTAGAAGCGCTTATTGATGAAGATTCTGAAATCGTAACGATTCTACAAGGGGAAGATGCAACTGACGAAGAAGTAGCGGAGTTAGTTGAATTTGTAGAAGAGAAATTTGAAGATGCAGAAGTAGAAGTACATGCTGGAAACCAACCAGTGTATTCTTTCATCTTCTCTGTAGAATAAGATAAGATTCGTTTTGAAAATAAATGGATTACTTACTTGCTAATGAATAAGAAGTAGTAATATGAAGTTTATTACTAGTTTTTATTCAAAAGGCTAGCATATTGAAGAGAGAAAAGAGCCTTGCTGCTAATAGTGAGGCTCTTTTTTACTTGTTTTATATAAGGGATTTGAGTAGTTTCTCTTAGAATGCCTATGATAGAATATATAAGGTGAAAGAGAGCGATTACAGATGCTAATTGGTACTCAAACAAAATGCAATAAAGAAAATAATGTGACGGGGTGTGAGAATCTTGAATGATGTTGTACAAGTTCCTGTTACGGATGTAAAGGGGATCGGAGGAGAAACATCTGAGTTACTACATGAGATGGGTATTTATACAGTTTCTCATCTATTAGAACATTTTCCGTACCGTTATGAAGATTATGCGATGAAAGATCTTGCTGAAGTAAAGCATGATGAACGTGTAACGGTTGAAGGGAAGGTTCATAGTGCTCCTTTGCTGCAATATTATGGTAAGAAGAAATCGCGTTTAACAGTTCGTGTTCTCGTCGGTCGTTATTTAATTACGGCGGTATGTTTTAATAGGCCTTACTATAAGCAAAAATTAAAGTTAGATGAAACGATAACGATTACTGGTAAATGGGATCAACATCGTCAAACAATTGCTGTATCAGAACTTCATTTTGGACCGGTTGTACGTCAACAAGAAGTGGAACCTGTTTATTCAGTAAAGGGGAAACTTACAGTAAAACAGATGCGTCGTTTTATTGCTCAAGCGTTAAAGGAATATGGAGATTCTATAGTCGAAGTGTTACCGGATGGTTTGTTAGGGCGATATAAATTATTACCAAGATATGAAGCGCTCAGGGCATTGCATTTTCCGGTAGGACAGGAAGATTTGAAGCAAGCGCGTCGCCGTTTTGTATATGAAGAATTTTTCTTATTTCAGCTGAAAATGCAAACGCTCCGGAAAATGGAGAGGGAAAATTCAAAAGGGACGAAGAAAGAGATTCCGTCAGTAGAATTACAAGAATTTATCGATGCACTGCCGTTTCCATTAACGGGTGCGCAGCGCCGAGTTGTAGATGAAATTTTGAAAGATATGACATCTCCTTATCGGATGAACCGACTATTGCAAGGTGACGTTGGTTCTGGGAAAACAGTTGTTGCTGCGATTGGCCTTTATGCATCGAAATTAGCCCATTATCAAGGTGCTTTAATGGTTCCTACAGAAATTTTAGCTGAGCAACATTATCAGTCGCTTGCTGAAACGTTTTCGCATTTTGGTATGAAGGTGGAACTGTTAACAAGTTCTGTTAAAGGGGCGAGACGTCGAGAAATTTTAGCGAAGTTAGAACAAGGAGAAATAGATATTCTTGTTGGAACGCATGCCTTAATTCAAGATGAAGTTATATTTCATAGGTTGGGTCTCGTTATTACAGATGAACAGCATCGATTTGGTGTAGCGCAGCGCCGAGTTTTACGGGAGAAAGGTGAAAGTCCAGATGTATTATTTATGACAGCGACACCAATTCCGCGTACGCTTGCAATTACTGCATTTGGAGAGATGGATGTTTCGATAATCGATGAGATGCCAGCAGGTAGAAAGGTGATTGAAACATACTGGGCAAAACATGATATGTTAGATCGCGTTCTCGGTTTCGTTGAAAAGGAGATAAAAAAAGGAAGACAGGCATACGTTATTTGTCCTTTAATTGAAGAATCTGAGAAACTTGATGTGCAAAATGCTATCGACTTACATAGTATGCTGACGCATCATTACCAAGGGAAATGCCAAGTTGGATTGATGCATGGGAGATTATCGTCTCAGGAAAAAGAAGAGATAATGGGACAGTTTAGTGAAAATAAAGTACAAATTCTTGTATCGACAACAGTTGTTGAAGTAGGTGTGAACGTACCGAATGCGACTGTAATGGTTATTTATGATGCAGAACGTTTCGGTTTATCGCAGCTTCATCAGCTTAGAGGGCGTGTCGGCCGTGGTAGTGAACAATCATATTGTTTATTAATAGCAGACCCTAAATCAGAAACAGGGAAAGAAAGAATGCGCATAATGACTGAAACAAATGATGGATTTGTATTGTCAGAAAAAGATTTAGAATTACGAGGTCCTGGAGATTTCTTTGGGAGTAAGCAAAGTGGCTTACCAGAATTTAAGGTTGCTGACATGGTACATGATTATCGAGCGTTAGAAACGGCAAGGCAAGATGCGGCGATACTAGTAGATTCAGAAGCGTTTTGGCACAATGATCAGTATGCTGCCTTGCGTACGTATCTTGATGGGACAGGTGTGTTCCAAGGAGAGAAGCTCGATTAAAGGGAGTCAACAAAAGTTTTTGTTGCATTCTACTTTTAATGATTATATACTACTGTTAGTACCTAGTCATAAAAATGGATGGTGCGGTATGAAAAAAAGAAGAAGTAAAAAAGAAAGACAAGAGTTATTACAACAAACAATCGAATCAAATCCTTTTATTACGGATGAAGATTTAGCGGAAAAATTTCAAGTGAGTATACAAACGGTACGACTTGATCGTATGGAATTGTCTATTCCTGAATTAAGAGAGAGAATTAAACATGTAGCTACAAAGCAACATGAAGAAGATGTGAAATCTTTACCGTTAGAAGAGGTTGTTGGAGAAATTATTGATATTGAATTAGATAGACATGCAATCTCTATCTTTGAAGTAAAGATAGAACATGTATTCAAAAGAAATCAAATCGCTCGTGGGCATCATCTGTTTGCGCAAGCAAACTCACTAGCTGTTGCGGTTATTGATGAAGAATTAGCTTTAACTGCAAAGTCTACCATTCGATACATTCGCCCTGTAAAATTAGGAGAGCGTGTTGTTGCAAAAGCGCGCGTTGAAGATGTAGAGAATGATAAAGGACGGACGGTTGTCAAAGTGCGTAGCTTCGTTGGAGAAGAACTTGTTTTTACAGGCACTTTTGAAATGTATCGATCTAGTAATTATAGTGAGGAAGGTAACAACTTATGAAAATCGCAATAGATGCAATGGGCGGAGATCACGCTCCAAAGGCTGTAGTATTAGGGGCAATGAAAGCTATTAAGGAATATTCTGATTTACATATTACGTTAGTAGGGAAAGAAGAGGAAATTCGTCAATACTTAACGAGTGATGAACGAATTACTATTCTTCATACAGACGAAAAAATAGAATCAACGGAGGAACCAGTAAGAGCGGTTCGTCGAAAAAAACAAGCTTCAATGGTGCTTGCGGCACAACAAGTAAAGGATGGAGAAGCAGACGCTTGTATATCCGCAGGTAGTACAGGAGCTTTAATGGCAGCTGGATTATTTGTAGTCGGTCGTATGGAAGGAATTGAGAGACCAGCTTTATCGCCTACAATGCCAACTGTAGATGGAAAAGGTTTTGTTATGTTAGATGTTGGAGCAAATGTTGATGCAAAACCAATTCATTTATATCAATATGCAGTAATGGGATCTGTTTATGCTGAGAAGGTAAGAGGAATTGAAAATCCTCGCGTTGGACTATTAAACGTTGGAACAGAGGATGGAAAAGGAAACGAGCTTTCAAAGCAAGTATTTGCAATGCTTAAAGATGCGCCAATTAATTTCGTGGGGAACGTTGAATCAAGAGATTTATTGCAAGGTGTAGCAGATGTTGTTGTATGTGATGGTTTTACAGGGAATGTAGCGTTGAAATCATTAGAGGGAACAGCACTTGCGCTATTCTCTATGTTGAAAGAACAGTTAATGAGTTCATTTACGAGCAAATTAGCAGCGGCGGTATTAAAGCCAAAACTTATGGTATTAAAAGATAAAATGGATTATTCGGAGTATGGAGGAGCTGCATTATTTGGATTGAAAGCACCTGTCATTAAGGCTCACGGTTCTTCTAATGATCAGTCGATATTTAGTGCGATTCGTCAAACGAGAGAAATGGTAGCGAAAGAAGTAATTCCTACGATTTCAAGCGTAATGGAGAAAGAGTCACTCCAATAAGAGGAGGATTTGAAATGGGAAAAATAGCATTTCTTTTTCCGGGCCAAGGTTCACAGGCAGTTGGAATGGGTAAACAATTAGCAGAGAATAATAAAGAGGTTGCAAAAGTGTTTGCAAAAGCAGATGAGGTGTTGGAAGATTCACTTTCAGAAGTGATTTTTGAAGGACCGCAGGAAAAGCTTACATTAACAACAAATGCGCAGCCTGCATTATTAACAACGAGTTTTGCTATTTTGACAGCTTTGAAAGAGTATGACATTACACCTGACTTTGTCGCTGGTCATAGTTTAGGTGAATATAGTGCTCTTGTAGCAGCTGGTGCATTAACTTTTGAAGATGCTGTATATGCTGTAAGGAAACGTGGCGAATATATGGAAGAAGCTGTTCCGGGCGGGGAAGGCGCAATGGCAGCTATATTAGGTGCTGACCCACATATGCTGAAACAAGTTACAGAAGAAGTAACAAGTGAAGGATATGCAGTGCAAATCGCTAATATGAATAGTACGAAGCAAATTGTGATTTCTGGAACGAAGCAAGGCGTAGAGGTTGCTTCTCAAAGAGCGAAGGAAAATGGTGCAAAGAGAGCGATTCCACTAAAAGTAAGTGGGCCATTCCATTCTTCACTTATGAAGCCGGCAGCTGAGAAGTTCCAAAGTGTTTTAAATGAAATTACAATTCATGACACGAATATTCCTGTTATTGCAAATGTTACGGCGGAAGTTATTACACGTGGTGCAGACATTCAAGAAAAGTTAATCGAACAGCTTTATTCGCCTGTATTATGGTACCCGTCTATTGAATATATGGTGAACCAGGGAGTAGATACATTTATTGAAGTTGGACCTGGAAAAGTACTTGCTGGACTTATGAAGTCAATTGATTCATCAGTAAAAGCATATGCGATATACGATGAAGAGACATTAAAAGATACCATTTCAAATTTGAGAGGAGAAAACTGATGTTAAAAGGGAAGGTAGCATTAGTAACTGGCGCTTCACGTGGAATTGGTCGCGCGATTGCGATCGATTTAGCGAAACAAGGGGCAAATGTAGTGGTAAATTATGCTGGTAATGAACAAAAAGCAAATGAAGTAGTAGATGAAATTAAAAAATTAGGTTCTGATGCAATTGCGGTAAGAGCAGATGTTGCAAATGCTGATGATGTTACAAATATGGTGAAACAAATAGTAGATACATTTGGACAAGTTGATATTCTTGTAAATAATGCTGGTGTAACGAAAGATAATTTATTAATGCGTATGAAAGAAGAAGAATGGGATACAGTTATTAATACAAACTTAAAAGGTGTATTCTTATGTACAAAAGCAGTATCTCGTTATATGATGCGTCAACGTCACGGTAGAATTATAAACATCGCTTCGGTTGTTGGTGTTATAGGAAACCCAGGACAAGCTAACTATGTTGCTGCTAAAGCGGGTGTTATTGGATTAACAAAAACATCTGCAAAAGAGTTAGCAAGTCGAAATATTACAGTGAATGCAATTGCGCCGGGCTTTATTGCGACTGATATGACGGATGTACTAGATGAGAATATTAAAGCCGAAATGTTAAAAGTTATTCCAGCTGCTCAATTTGGTGAAGCGAAAGATATCGCGAATGCTGTAACGTTTTTTGCTTCTGATCAAAGCAAATATGTTACAGGTCAAACGTTAAATGTTGATGGCGGTATGGTAATGTAATAAAAGAATCGATTTCACCTAGTTTTTTTGGTCAATATTTAATATAATATTTGAGGGGAGGTGAATGGAATGGCAGATGTTTTAGAGCGCGTAACAAAAATCATCGTTGATCGTTTAGGAGTAGAAGAGACTGAGGTAGTACCAGCTGCAAGCTTCAAGGAAGATTTAGGAGCAGACTCCCTAGATGTAGTAGAACTTGTAATGCAATTAGAAGATGAATTCGAAATGGAAATTTCTGATGAAGATGCTGAAAAGATTGCTACTGTTGGCGATGCTGTGACTTACATAGAGAGTCATCTATAATGCTTAAGTGAAGTCCCGTTTTTTAGCGGGGCTTTCTGGCTTATATCTGGAGGGACCTATGCCGTACCGAAAATATAGAGAAAAAAAATACGAAACAAAATATCGTGAAGCATTTAAAGTGTTTCAAGAAAAGATAGGTATTACGTTTACAGATGAAAAATTATTGATTCAAGCATTTACGCATTCATCGTATGTGAATGAGCATCGAAAAAAACCGCATGAAGATAATGAGCGTCTTGAATTTCTTGGAGATGCAGTATTGGAACTGACTGTATCGCAGTATCTGTTTCAAAAATATCCGACAATGAGCGAAGGAGAGTTAACAAAACTACGTGCAGCTATTGTATGTGAGCCATCTCTTGTTCGTTTTGCGAACGAATTGTCATTTGGTAGCCTTGTTTTATTAGGAAAAGGTGAAGAAATGACAGGTGGACGTGAACGACCAGCTTTATTAGCGGATGTCTTTGAAGCGTTTATTGGTGCCCTTTATCTTGATCAAGGGCTAGAAACAGTTTGGGGATTCTTAAAAGAAATTGTATATCCGAAAATTAATGAGGGTGCTTTTTCTCATGTGATGGATTATAAGAGTCAGTTGCAAGAATTGATTCAGCGTGATGGCAGTGGCAATGTTGAGTATCAAATTTTGCAAGAAAAAGGACCAGCTCACAATCGAGAATTTGTGTCACGTGTTACGTTAAATAACGTAGCTTTAGGTCTTGGTAGTGGTAAGTCGAAAAAAGAAGCAGAGCAACAAGCTGCTGCAGAAGCATTGAAAAAATTAAAAGAACAACTATAAGGAATCCCCCTTTGAATGAGGGGGATTCCTTGTGCATAGAATGAAACTTTCTTTTTGTTTATAATGAAAAAGAAGGTAAATCCGTATAATACTTGTTTTTGTATAGAGAACATTTATAACGACGGAGAATAGGAGGAAGGCCTTTCGTGTTTTTAAAAAGATTAGAAATAGCAGGGTTTAAGTCTTTTGCTGAGCGTGTATCTGTTGATTTTGTCCCAGGTGTAACTTCTGTAGTAGGACCTAATGGAAGCGGGAAAAGTAATATTACTGATGCAATTCGCTGGGTACTTGGTGAACAATCTGCAAAATCATTACGTGGTGCAAAGATGGAGGATATTATTTTTGCAGGCAGTGATACGAGGAGAGCGGTTAATGTTGCTGAAGTAACAATAACTTTAAATAATGAAGATCAACGTTTACCAATTGAATACAATGAGGTGTGTGTAACACGTCGTGTATCTCGTTCAGGTGATAGTGATTTTTATATTAATAAACAATCATGTAGATTGAAAGATATTATCGATTTATTTATGGACTCTGGTATGGGAAGAGAAGCTTTTTCAATTATTAGCCAGGGGAAAGTGGAAGAGATTTTAAGTAGTAAGTCAGAAGAGCGTCGAGGTGTATTTGAAGAAGCGGCAGGCGTACTAAAATACAAACTTCGCAAAAAGAAAGCTGAAGGGAAATTAGCAGAAACACAAGAAAACTTAAATCGTGTACAAGATATAATTCATGAATTAAGTAGTCAAGTAGAACCTTTAGAAAGACAAGCTTCTATTGCGAAAGATTATCTTGAGAATAAAGAAGAATTAGAGAAAGTAGAAGCTGCGCTTATTGTCCATGAAATTGAAGAATTGCACGAGAAATGGGAAGCGCTTCGAAATCAGTTTGGGCATAATAAAAACGAAGAAGCTAAAATGTCAACGAATTTACAAAAAAGTGAAGAAGAGCTTGAGGAATTACGAGGACAATTACAAGCGGTAGATGAGTCTGTAGACTCGTTGCAAGAAGTACTTCTTCTTTCTAGTAAAGAGCTAGAAAAACTTGAAGGGCAGCGCGAGTTGTTAAAAGAGAGAAAGCAAAATGCTACGACGCATTGTGCGCAACTTGAGCAGTTAATTGTTGAATTAACAGAGAAAGCTAAAAGTTACGATGGTGAGATTGAGTCAAGTACAGAAGCTTTAATGCAATTTGTGAATGAAGTAAAAGAGTTGGAGCAAAAATTGCATGATAATGAGCAACTGCTTGCTACTTTTGCTGACAATTTAGAGGAACAGATTGAGAATTTAAAAGGTGACTATATTGAGCTTTTAAATCAACAAGCTAGTCATCGTAATGAATTATCTATGATTGAAGAACAATCTAAACAGCAAACGTCTAAAAACGAGCGTCTAGATGAAGAGAATGCGAAATATGTAGAAATGCGTATGGAAATTACAGCGAAAAAGACGAAACTTGTAGAAAGTTACGAACAAGCGAAAGAAAAAGTAGCTGGCATTCTCTCAAACATACAGAAGACAGAGGCGGCGCTTGGGAAATGTAAGACGCAGTATAGTGAAAATGAAACAAAACTGTATCAAGCATATCAATTTGTGCAACAGGCACGTTCTCGAAAAGAAATGCTTGAAGAGATGCAAGAAGATTATTCTGGATTCTATCAAGGTGTACGTGAAGTATTGAAAGCTAGAGAAAATAGGTTGCAAGGTATCGAGGGCGCTGTTGCGGAACTGTTAACGGTACCGAAAGAATACGAAGTTGCAATGGAAATTGCTCTAGGTGCAGCGATGCAGCATATTGTTGTACAAACAGAGGAGCATGCTCGTAATGCGATAGCATTTTTAAAGCAAAATAAACATGGACGTGCAACGTTTTTACCGCAAGCTGTTATTAAAAGCAGGTCTTTATCATTTGAGCAATTACGCATTGCAAATCAACACCCATCGTTTGTAGGTGTGGCGGCAGAACTTGTGCAGTACAACAATAAATATGAAAATGTAGTTTCAAATTTATTAGGTACGGTTATTGTTGCGAAAGATTTACGCGGAGCAAATGAGTTGGCGAAACAACTGCAATACCGTTATCGCATTGTAACAATCGAAGGTGATGTAGTGAATCCTGGCGGTTCTATGACTGGTGGGGCGGTAAAGCAAGCGAAATCTTCTTTATTAGGACGCCAACGTGAACTGGAAGAGTGGACTCGCAAGTTAACTGATATGGAAGAAAAAACAATGAAGTTAGAAAACTTTGTTAAAGCAGTAAAACAAGAGATTCAAGAAAAAGAAGTGAAAATACGCGAACTAAGGCAAACTGTAGAAGTAGATCGTGTAGATGAGCAGAAATTAAGAGAAGAGATTAATCGTCTAGAATTAGAAGAACATCGTATTAATGATCGATTGTCTATTTATGATTTAGAGATTGAAGGGTTTTTACAAGATCGAGTAAAAATGCAAGGGCGTAAAGAGGAGTTAGAAGGGATTTTAACGAATCTTCAAGCTGATATCACTAAGTTAGATAGTAAAATTGTAGCTTTAACAAAACAAAAAAGTGAGCAACATTCTTCGAAAGAAAAAGTTCAAAAAGAAATGACGGAGTTAAAAGTGCTGGTAGCTGAAAAGCAACAACGCTTATTTAATCAAAAAGAAAAAGTTGAACGATTGACGAAGGAAAAAGAAGAAACGGATGCGACACTTGTAAAAACGAAAGAGGATTTAGCGTTCTTAAAACAAGAAATGACATCTAATTCAAGTGGTGAAGAGCAAATTACGAATATGATTGAGAAGAAAGCATATGATCGTAATCAAACTTCAGAATTAATTCGCTCTCGTCGTGAACAACGTGTATCGTTGCAAGAGAGGGTAGAACATTTAGAGCGCAATTTGAAAGAAACGACAGGTAAACATAAATATATTCTTGAAATGTTGAAAGATCAAGAAGTGAGAATAAATCGACTTGATGTAGAGTTGGAAAATAGATTACAACATTTACGTGAAACATATACGATTTCATTTGAAGCGGCAAAACTAAAATATACAATGACAATGCCTGCAGAAGATGCGCGTAAGAAAGTAAAATTAATCAAATTATCTATAGAAGAGTTAGGTACAGTGAACCTAGGGGCAATTGATGAATATGAACGTGTAGCGGAGCGTCATACATTCTTACTAGAGCAGAGAGACGACCTAGAAGAAGCGAAAGCGACATTGCACCAGCTTATTACCGAAATGGATGAAGAAATGAAAAAACGCTTTTCTACTACGTTTGAAGGCATTAGAATGGAGTTTCAATCGGTATTCTCTGAATTATTTGGAGGCGGTAGAGCGGATTTAGTAATGACTAATCCAGAGGATTTACTAAATACGGGTATTGATATTGTAGCACAACCGCCAGGGAAGAAACTGCAGAACTTAGGTTTACTTTCAGGTGGAGAGCGTGCTTTAACAGCAATTGCGCTTTTATTTGGTATTTTAAAAGTACGCCCAGTACCATTCTGTGTACTAGATGAGGTAGAGGCAGCCCTTGATGAGGCGAATGTAGCTCGTTTTGCACAGTATTTAAAGAAATTCAGTAATGAGACGCAGTTTATTGTAATTACACATAGAAAAGGTACAATGGAAGAGTCTGATGTGTTGTACGGTGTAACAATGCAAGAATCAGGGGTATCTAAACTTGTTTCGGTTCGTTTAGACGCCGGAGAAGAACTTATTGCAAGTGAATAGGAAGGATGGGAAAGTATGAGTTTTTTTAAAAAACTAAAAGAAAAAATTTCAAAACAAACGGATACAGTTACAGAGAAATTTAAACAAGGATTAGAAAAAACGAGAAATTCATTTGCGGATAAAGTGAATGATTTAGTTTATCGTTACCGTAAAGTGGACGAAGATTTTTTCGAAGAGTTAGAAGAGATCTTAATCGGTGCAGACGTTGGCGTTGCGACGGTAATGGAATTAATTGACCAATTGAAAGAAGAAGTACAACGTCGTAACATTCAAGATCCAAAAGAAGTACAAGCTGTTATTTCAGAAAAACTAGTAGGAATTTACAAAGGCGACAGCGATTTTAGTAACGAAATTAATATGCAAGAGGACCAATTAACGGTTGTTTTATTTGTTGGTGTTAATGGTGTAGGAAAAACGACGACAATTGGTAAACTGGCGCATAAGTTTAAATCAGAAGGTAAGTCAGTCCTATTAGCGGCAGGAGACACATTCCGTGCTGGAGCGATTGAACAATTAGAAGTATGGGGCGATCGCGTTGGTGTAGAAGTGATTAAACAAGGATCTGGATCTGATCCAGCGGCGGTTATGTATGACGCTGTACAAGCTGCGAAAGCACGTAAGGTAGATGTATTACTATGTGACACAGCAGGACGCTTGCAAAATAAAGTAAATTTAATGAAAGAATTAGAGAAGGTGAAGCGTGTAATTGAGCGTGAAGTACCAGGTGCTCCTCATGAAGTATTACTTGTTATTGATGCAACAACAGGACAAAACGGTTTAAGCCAAGCGAAAACATTCCGTGAAGCAACGAATGTAACTGGTATTGTTTTAACGAAGTTAGATGGAACTGCTAAAGGTGGTATTGTATTAGCGATTCGTAACGAAATGGATGTACCAGTGAAGTTTGTTGGATTAGGAGAGCAAATGGATGACTTGCAACAGTTTGATCCAGAACAATATGTGTATGGTTTATTTGCGAACTTAGTAGAAACAGAAGAAGTATAAGTGAAAGGAGCGGTATTTCCGCTTCTTTTTCTATAAAAAATATATGATGTTAAGAAAAAAACTTGACACTCTTTTGGACTACATGTAAACTAATTCATGTAAAGGGAAATCACTTAACAAAGGATGATCCAACATGCTCGAAAAAACAACGAGAATGAACTATTTATTTGATTTTTATCAATCGTTGTTAACGCAAAAACAAAGAAGTTATATGTCGCTTTATTATCTAGATGATTTATCTCTTGGTGAAATTGCGGAAGAATTTGATGTAAGTCGCCAAGCCGTGTATGATAACATTAAACGGACTGAAGCGATGCTTGAAGAATATGAAGAAAAATTAGTATTACTTCAAAAGTTTCAAGAGCGACAGCGACTTGTTGCAAAGCTAAAACAGCTAATCAGCGAAGAAGAGCATGTAAATGAAGAAATGAAACAAGTTGTTGAAGCTATCGAAAAATTAGATTAGGAGGGCGGCAATATGGCATTTGAAGGATTAGCCGACCGACTTCAACAGACAATGCAAAAAATCCGCGGCAAAGGAAAAGTTTCTGAAGCCGATGTGAAAGAAATGATGAGAGAAGTTCGTCTAGCTCTTTTAGAAGCAGATGTTAACTTTAAAGTAGTAAAAGATTTTGTGAAGCGTGTGTCTGAACGTGCTGTCGGACAAGATGTAATGAAAAGTTTGACACCTGGACAACAAGTAATTAAAGTTGTACAGGAAGAACTTACAGAACTTATGGGCGGAGAGCAAAGCAAAATTGCTGTTGCTAATAAGCCACCGACTGTTATTATGATGGTTGGTCTGCAAGGTGCGGGTAAAACAACGACGACAGGTAAGCTTGCGAATTTGCTTCGTAAAAAGCATAACCGTAAACCGATGCTTGTTGCAGCGGATATTTACCGTCCAGCAGCGATTAAACAGCTTGAAACATTAGGGAAGCAATTGGACATGCCTGTATTCTCTTTAGGAGATCAAGTAAGTCCTGTTGAAATTGCGAAACAAGCGATTGCAAAAGCAAAAGAAGATCATCACGATTATGTTTTAATCGATACAGCGGGTCGCCTGCATATTGATGAAGAACTAATGGATGAATTAGCGAAAGTTAAAGAAGTTGCGAAACCGGATGAAATTTTCCTTGTTGTCGATGCGATGACGGGACAAGACGCGGTAAATGTTGCGCAAAGTTTCCATGAACAGTTAGGTTTAACAGGTGTTGTATTAACGAAATTAGATGGTGATACGCGCGGTGGTGCTGCATTATCTATTAAGGCTGTAACAAACACGCCGATTAAATTTGCTGGTATGGGTGAAAAACTAGATGCAATTGAAGCGTTCCATCCAGAGCGTATGGCATCCCGTATTTTAGGGATGGGCGATGTCTTAACATTGATTGAAAAAGCGCAAGCTACAGTTGATGAAGAGAAAGCGAAAGAACTTGAGCAAAAAATGCGTACGCTTTCGTTTACGCTTGACGATTTCCTAGAACAACTTGGACAAGTGCGTCAACTTGGGCCGCTTGATGAATTGTTAGGAATGCTTCCTGGTGCAAATAAAATTAAAGGGCTGAAAAATGCACAAGTTGATGAAAAACAAATTGGGCATATTGAGGCAATTATTCGTTCTATGACTAAATTAGAACGAGAACAACCGGAAATAATCAATGCTAGTCGCAAAAAGCGCATTGCCAAAGGTAGCGGTACAACTGTACAAGAAATCAATCGTCTAATTAAACAATTCGATGACATGAAAAAAATGATGAAGACGATGACGGGAATGCAAAAAGGTAAGAAAAAAGGACTAGGTGGATTGAAGTTTCCATTCATGTAAGGAAAAAAAGATGGCTCTGTTAAGAAAAAATACTTTACAAAGCAATAGTCTTTTTGCTAATATAATTATCTGTGTGAAATAAATTCGGAGGTGCTTTATAAATGGCAGTTAAAATTCGTTTAAAACGTATGGGAGCTAAAAAAACTCCTTTCTATCGTGTAGTTGTTGCAGATTCTCGTTCTCCTCGTGACGGACGTTTCATTGAGGAAATCGGAACTTACAATCCAGTTGCTCAACCAGCTGAAGTTAAGATCAACGAAGAAGCAGCATTAAAATGGTTAGGAAATGGTGCTAAACCATCTGATACAGTTCGTAACTTATTCTCTAACCAAGGTATCATGGAGAAATTCCACTTATCTAAACAAGGTAAGTAATTGAGGCAATGACTATGAAGAAGTTAGTCGAGACGATTGTCAAGCCTCTTGTCGATTATCCTGAAGATGTAAAAGTTACACAGGAACTTTGCAACGGAGAGATAAAGTATCGATTAACTGTACATCCTGAGGATGTTGGAAAAGTCATTGGAAAGCAAGGGAGAGTTGCGAAAGCGATTCGAATGCTCTTGTATTCAGTGGGACATCATAATGATGAAAAAGTAACACTGGAAATTCAATAAACGTAAAAAAGGGCGAGGAGTTATTCCTCTCCCTTTTTTAACATTTAAATAGAGAGTGCATGTTCCATCTGTGAAATGGAGATGCTTAATTTATATAGAAACCAGGGGTGACATACTATTTATGACAAAATGGTTTAACGTAGGGAAAATTGTAAATACTCATGGCGTAAGAGGAGAAATCCGTGTTATTTCTCGTACTGATTTTCCAGAAGAGCGATATAAAGTAGGAAACACGTTATACATATCGAATGAGAAAGGCACAGACTACCTTCCGGTGAAGGTAACTTCTCATCGCCAACATAAGACATTCGATTTATTAACATTTGAAGGATATAACAATGTAGATGAAGTAGAGAAGTTTAAAGGTTCTTTAATAAAAGTACCAGAAGAGCAGTTAGGTGAACTTGCTGAAGGTGAATACTACTATCATGAAATTATTGGTTGCAGTGTTGTAACGGAAGAAGGAGAAGCGCTAGGGACAATCAAAGAGATTCTATCTCCTGGTGCAAATGATGTTTGGGTAATTAAACGCCCGAAGGGTCAAGATCTCTTAATTCCTTATATCGATGACGTTGTACTTCAAGTTAATATTGAAAATAAATTAGTAACCATTCATGTAATGGAAGGGCTGCTATAATGAAAATTGATATTTTAACGTTGTTCCCAGACATGTTTACCGGTGTATTTGGATCTTCTATATTAAAGAAGGCACAAGAAAAAGAAGCGGTAAACCTTCGTGTTGTTAACTTTCGTGATTATACAACAAGTAAGCATAATAGTGTAGACGATTATCCTTACGGCGGAGGAGCTGGTATGGTGCTTACTCCTCAGCCTATTTTTGATGCTGTAGAAGATTTGACGAAAGAGACAGAGCGTAAGCCTAGAGTTGTCTTAATGTGTCCGCAGGGCGAAAGATTTACGCAGAAGAAAGCGGAAGAGCTTGCAGGGGAAGAACATTTGATCTTCGTATGTGGGCATTATGAAGGGTATGACGAACGAATTCGTGAGCATCTCGTAACGGATGAGATTTCTATTGGTGACTATGTATTAACGGGCGGAGAATTAGCCTCTATGGTTATTACTGATAGTGTTGTACGTCTCTTGCCAGGTGTGCTAGGAAATCATGCTTCACAAGTAGAGGATTCGTTTAGTACAGGTTTATTAGAGCATCCTCATTATACACGTCCGGCTGATTTTCGTGGTATGAAGGTACCGGATGTATTAATGTCAGGGAATCATAAAAACATTGATGAATGGCGACATAAGGAATCTTTGCGTCGAACGTATACGCGTAGACCGGATTTGTTAGATGAGAGAGAGTTATCTAAACAAGAGAAAAAATGGCTTGAGGAAATAAAGCGAGAGCAGTAATAACTTCATATATTTGCTATTGCAACAGGCCTAGTAATATGCTATTATAACATTTGTGCTACTGAAATCAGTAGCCGTATTAACGATGTTCCGCTGTAATTTATTAAGACTTTATAAGAGCATCTGTTTAAAGGAGAGAATTTAATATGCAACAATTAATCGCAGAAATTACAAAAGGCCAATTAAAAACTGACCTTCCTTCATTCCGTCCTGGTGACACTTTACGTGTACACGTAAAAGTTGTTGAGGGAACTCGTGAAAGAATTCAGCTTTTCGAAGGTGTTGTAATTAAACGTCGTGGTGGCGGAATCAGTGAAACATTCACAGTTCGTAAGATTTCTTACGGTGTAGGTGTTGAGCGTACATTCCCAGTTCACACGCCAAGAATCGCGAAAATCGAAGTACTTCGCCGTGGTAAAGTACGTCGTGCTAAGTTATACTACTTACGTAACCTTCGCGGTAAAAAAGCACGTATTAAAGAAATTCGATAAGACATGTATGGGAGCTTGTAAATGCACAAGCTCCCTTTTTCCAATCTATATGAAATTTTGGTATAATACGAGCAGTTTACATAACCGTGGAGGGGAAATGCATGAAAAAAGAGAAGAGTTCACTTTGGGAATGGATTAAGGCAATTTTGATTGCTGTTGTATTAGCTGGTGTTATTAGACAGTTTTTCTTTGCGCCAATTCTCGTAGACGGGGTATCGATGGCACCTACTTTACATGATCGTGATCGAATGATTGTGAATAAAATTGGTTATCACATTGGAGATCCAAAACGCTTTGATATTATCGTATTTCGAGCAACAGAAGATAAAGATTACATTAAGCGCATTATAGGCCTGCCAGGCGATGAAATAGAGTATCGTAATGATAAACTGTATGTTAACGGAAAGGCTTATGAGGAGCCGTATTTAGACAAGCAGAAAAAGCAAATTGCTGACGGACCGCTTACATATGATTTTAATCTTGAAGAAATGACAGGCAAGAAAACCGTTCCAAAAGATCAATTATTTGTTTTAGGTGATAATCGTCGTTTTAGTAAAGATAGCCGTTCAATCGGTACGATTTCAATGGATCAAGTAATTGGTAAAGCTAATATGTTATATTGGCCGTTAGAAGACGCACGTATTGTGAAATAAATGAAAAAGAAGGTGGCAACATGGTAATTCAATGGTTTCCAGGGCATATGGCGAAGGCTAGACGCCAAGTAACGGAGAAATTAAAATTAATTGATGTTGTAATTGAACTTGTAGATGCTCGATTACCATTATCATCTCGAAACCCAATGATTGATGAAATCATTACACATAAGCCAAGGCTTGTTGTTTTAAATAAAGCGGATATGGCGGATGATCGTTTAACAAAACAATGGATCGCATATTTTAAAGAAAAAGGCCATATGGCAATTTCGATTAACGCGCAAGCTGGACAAGGTATGAAGGAAATTGCAGCAGCTTGTAAAGTGCTTGTTAAAGAAAAATTTGATAAAATGGTTGCAAAAGGTATTAGACCGAGAGCGATTCGTGCATTAATTGTAGGTATACCAAATGTTGGTAAATCTACATTGATTAATAAATTGGCAAAGAAAAATATTGCTAAAACAGGAGATCGTCCAGGTGTGACAACAGCTCAACAATGGATTAAAGTTGGGAAGGAAATGGAATTGTTAGATACACCAGGTATTCTGTGGCCTAAATTTGAAGATCAATTAGTGGGTCTTCGTTTAGCGACAACGGGTGCAATTAAAGATTCAATTTTAAATTTACAAGATGTAGCTGTTTACGCATTACGTTTTATGGAGAAACATTATCCAGAACGCTTGAAAGAACGCTATAATTTAAATGAGATTCCAGAAGATATTGTGGAATTATTCGATGCAATTGGAAAAAATAGAGGCTGCTTAATGGGCGGCGGAATGATTGATTATGATAAGACATCTGAGCTTGTGCTTCGTGAGCTTCGTGGTGGCAAACTTGGAAAAATGACGTTTGAAACACCGGAAGAGTTTGGAGAGCAAGTGGAAGATGTGGAAAAAATAGAAGAAGTATAAGACGTGCGTTTGTGCGTCTTTTCTTTTTGGATATGTTTAAAAAGGAGCTTGTATAAATGCAAACTATGACGATAAAAGAAGCGGAAAATGTATTGAAAGAAATTATGAATGAAGAAGATGATCGCTTTCAACTGTTAATGAAAGATGATCGAAAAGGTGTTCAAAAGCTCGTTTTGAAGTGGTATAAACAAAAAGAGTTAGAACAGAAAGAAAAAGAGAAGTTTTTTGAAATGTCCAAGTATGAAAATGCTTTGCGTGAAAAAGGGGTCACATATATCGCGGGTATTGATGAAGTAGGGCGCGGGCCATTGGCTGGGCCTGTTGTGACGGCAGCTGTCGTTCTTCCTGAGGATTTTTATATTCCAGGGTTAAATGACTCGAAAAAGTTGAGTGAAGCGAAACGTGAGCGTTTTTATGATGAAAT